>JAUIEY010000056.1 GCA_030429685.1 Gammaproteobacteria bacterium | reverse complement strand
GGCCAAACGCCCGCATTACCAGGCCACCGATGGTTTCATAGTCGTCATCGTCGAGTTGCGAATCAAAATACTCGTTGAACTCGTCAATGCGGGTCAGCGCCATCACATTCCAGTGTTCACCTTGCTGCTGAATGTGCTCGGCTTCTTCGGGGTCGTGCTCGTCGCCAATCTCACCGACAATTTCTTCCAGCACATCTTCAATGGTCAGCAGCCCGGAGGTACCGCCGTACTCGTCCACCACAATGGCCATATGATTGCGGCTGGCGCGAAACTCCTGCAGCAGGGTATCAAGCCGCTTGGATTCGGGGATGAATGTTGCCGGGCGCATGAAGGCCGACAAGTCGAGCGTCTCACCCGGCGCCTCGACACAAAAACGCAACACATCCTTGGCCAGCAAAATACCGACAACTTCGTCACGGTCCTCACCAATCACCGGAAAGCGCGAGTGGCCGCATTCGATGATGGTGTGCAGAATCTGTTCGGTCGCGGTGTCGCGGTCAATAACCACCATCTGCGACCGCGGAATCATGACCTCGCGGACCTGCATCTGCGACACCTGCAGGACGCCCTTGAGCATCCGCAATTCCTGCTTTTCGAGCACGGCGGTCCAGCGCTTGTCGTCGAGCAGTTCGATCAGGTCTTCCCGGCTGTCGGGTTCGCCGCGCAGCAGGCGGCGCAGCCGTTTGATAACACTGGGGTCGTTGTCCGCCAGGGACTCGTCGTCGTTCACGTTTTCTGGTGACCTCGGTTTACTGCCGATTGCAGCAGCCTAATTATTGCCGTTTTGAGCCGCGTCTTCACTAACCGTGAGGTACGGGTCGGGAAAACCCATCCCGGCCAGGATGCGGCTCTCCAGAGCCTCCATCCGCGCGGCCTCGGGGTCGCTCTGGTGATCGAAACCCAGCAGATGCAGGGTGCCGTGCACCGTCAGGTGCGCGAGATGCTGCGTCAGCGTCTTGCCCTGCGCTGCCGCCTCCTGCCGCGCCACCTGCAGGCACACCACCAGATCACCCAGCTCCGCCTCGGCAGCCTCGGCCGGCAGCAATGCCGGGCCGGCCGGAAAGGCGAGGATATTGGTGGGGCCGCGTTTGTCGCGCCAGACACTGTTCAGTTCAGCGCTCTCGTCCGGCGAAACCATCCGCAAGGTGACGCATCCCGGCAGCGGCTGCGGCTGTCCGGCAGTCACGGCGGCCGCTACCCATGCGGCAAACTCTTCTTCAGCCGGCAGGTCCGGCGCCGCAACGCCATCTCCGAGCTGCAGATTCACGTCCGGAAAGCTATCCGCGCTCACGAGTCGGCGTCGGCTCCCGGCCCGTCCGCGTCGAAATCCTGATACGCCTCGACAATGCGTTGCACCAGCGAGTGGCGCACCACATCTCGGGCAGTAAAAAAGCTGAACGAAACACCGTCCACATCGCGCAACACGCGGAGCACATGCCGCAACCCGGAGACCTGATTGCGCGGCAAATCGATCTGCGTAACGTCACCGGTCACGACTGCCCGTGAGCCGAAACCCATGCGGGTCAAAAACATTTTCATCTGCTCGACGGTGGTGTTCTGCGCTTCATCAAGAATAATGAAACTTTCGTTCAGTGAGCGCCCGCGCATGAAGGCCAGCGGCGCCACTTCGATAATGTTCTTTTCGATCAGCCGCGCGACCCGCTCGAAGCCCACCATTTCATACAGGGCGTCGTACATCGGGCGCAGATAGGGATCGACTTTCTGCGACATGTCGCCGGGCAGAAAACCCAGCCGCTCGCCGGCTTCCACTGCCGGCCGCACCAGTACAATGCGACGCACTTCTTCCTGGTCAAGCGCTTCAACTGCCCGGGCAACCGCGAGATAGGTCTTGCCGGTGCCGGCAGGGCCGATGCCGAAGCTCAAGTCGCTGTTGCGCAGATTGCGTACATAGCTTTTCTGGTTCGGTCCGCGCGGCTTGATCCGCACCCGCCGCGTACTGATAACGTCATCGTCCTGCTGCGGTTGCCGCGCCTCGTCGGCGCCGCCCTCGGCAGGTGTTTCTGCATGATTGTTCATGGTGGTTTCCTGCAGGCAAATGTGCACGCGCCGGGAATCAAGGTTTTCCTGCCCGGCGAGTTCATACAATTCATGCAGCACCTGCGCCCCGAGCAGCGAGGCCTGCTGCGGGCCTACCACGCGAAAGCGGTTGCCACGGTTGCTGATACGTACACCCAGGCGTTGCTCGATTTGCCGCAGATGTTCATCAAACTGGCCGCAGAGGTTGGCCAGTACGGCATTGTTGGCCGGTTCCAGCAGGAATTCCCGGGTTTCAATGGCTGCGTTCAATAGCTAAACGTTATACGTCCTCATTGTTGCGCAATTATTGCCCTGCACCTGTCAGGCAGCCTCGGACTGCATATGCAGCCGGCCGCGCAGGGAATTGGGCAGCGCTTCCGTAATCATCACATCAACAAAGCGGCCGATTACATCCGGATCGGCCTGAAAATTGACCCAGCGGTTGTTCTCGGTCTTGCCGGCCACTTCCCGCACGTTCTTTTTGGCGGGCCGTTCGACCAGCACGCGCTGCACCGTCCCGACCATGGCCTCACTGATCTGCATCGCCTGCCGGTTAATCTGCTGCTGCAGTTCAGCGAGCCGCGCGAGTTTTTCCTCGCGGCTCACGTCATCCGGGAATGCCGCTGCCGGGGTGCCCGGCCGCGCACTGTAGACAAAACTGAAGGACTGGTCGAAGCCAATCTCCCTGACCAGATCCAGCGTGGCCTGAAAATCGCGCTCGGTCTCGCCCGGAAAGCCGACAATGATGTCGGTGGACAGGGAGATATCCGGCCGCACTTCGCGCAGCCGGCGGATTTTCTGCTTGTACTCCAGCGCCGTATAGCCGCGTTTCATCAGCGCCAGAATACGATCCGCACCGCTTTGCACCGGCAGGTGCAAATAATTCGCCAGCTTGGGCACATCGGCAAACGCGTCAATCAGCCGGTCATTGAATTCCAGCGGGTGCGAAGTGGTGTAACGAATCCGGTCAATACTGTCGATAGCAGCAACGTAGCGAATCAGCGTAGCCAGGTCGGCGATTTTGCCGTCATGGGTCGCGCCCCGGTAACCGTTAACGTTCTGCCCCAGCAGGGTGACTTCGCGGACGCCGGCGCGGGCCAGTTTCACCACTTCGGCAACCACGTCGTCGAGCGGCCGGCTGATTTCCTCGCCGCGGGTATAGGGCACGACGCAGAAACTGCAGTACTTGCTGCAGCCTTCCATGACCGAAACAAAAGCCGTCGGCCCTTCTTTGCGCGGCGGCGGCAGATGATCGAACTTTTCGATCTCGGGAAAACTCACGTCCACCACCGCGGTGCCGTCACTGCGGGCGGCATCAAGCATGGCGGGCAGGCGATGCAGAGTCTGTGGCCCGAATACCAGATCGACATAGGGCGCCCGCTGCGTAATGGCGTCACCTTCCTGGCTGGCCACGCAGCCGCCCACGCCGATGACCAGGCCGGGCTTATGCTGCTTCCAGGTTTTCCAGCGGCCCAGCTGCGAGAAAACTTTTTCCTGCGCCTTCTCGCGCACGGAACAGGTGTTAAGCAGCAGGACGTCGGCTTCTTCAGGCTGGTCGGTCAGTTCAAGTCCATGGCTTTCACGCAGCACGTCCACCATCTTGGTGGAATCGTACTCGTTCATCTGACAACCGAAAGTCTTTATATAGAGTTTGCCTGGCATGACCAGGAACCGCTTACCTGTATGTTACGAAGCCTCGTGGGTCGGTTTGGACTCAGTTCAGCCTAGCGTATGAAGCCCAGACTTTCCAGCTTCACGAGGATGCGCTGCGCAGCCAGATCCGGACTGAGTTCTTCCGTTTTAATAACGACTTCGGCGTTCTCCGGCTCTTCATACGGATCACTGATGCCGGTAAATTCCTTGATCTTGCCGGCCCGTGCCGCAGCGTAAAGACCCTTGCGATCACGCGCTTCGCAGGTCTCCAGCAAGGTTGCAACATGCACTTCGATAAAGCCGCCGTGCCTGGAAACCATGTCGCGCACCGTGCGGCGCGTTGCCGTGTAAGGTGCGATCGGTGCACAGATAGCAATGCCGCCGTGCTTGGTGATTTCGCTGGCTACGTAGCCGATGCGGGTGATGTTCAGATCGCGATGTTCCTTGGAGAAACCGAGCTCGCTGGACAGGTGCTTGCGCACATGATCGCCGTCCAGCAGCGTGACACTGCGACCGCCCTCTTCCAGCAGCTTTACCAGCAGCGCATTGGCGATGGTGGACTTACCCGATCCGGACAGCCCGGTGAAAAACACCGTGAAACCCTGTTTGTGTTTGGGCGGATAGGATTTGCGCAGTTCCTCGACCACTTTCGGGTACGAGAACCATTCAGGAATTTCCAGGCCTTCAGCCAGACGGCGGCGGAACTCCGTGCCGGATATGCTGAGCACGTTGTCGGCTTTATCCGCTTCGTCGGCCGGAATGTACTGCGCCTTGTTTTCGGCGTAGACCATCATCTTGAACGGCACCATGGAAATATCCATTTCCGCTTCGTGCTCTTTAAAAAGATCCTGAGCATCGTAGGGGCCGTAAAACGGTTCGCCGTTGGAATCATTGCCGGGACCGGCATGATCGCGACCGATAATAATGTGGGTGCAACCGTAATTCTTGCGGATCAGGCCATGCCATACCGCTTCGCGCGGTCCGGCCATGCGCATCGCCAGATTCAGCAGACTCAGTGTCGTGGTCTGCTCCGGGTACTGTTCCAGCACATGCTCGTAACAGCGTACCCGGGTGTAGTGATCAACATCGCCGGGCTTGGTCAGGCCAACCACCGGCTGAATCAGCAGGTTGGCTTCGGCTTCTTTGGCGGCACGGAAAGTCAGTTCCTGATGTGCACGATGCAGCGGGTTACGGGTCTGGAAAGCCACCACCTTGCGCCAGCCCAGCTTGCGGAAGCGGCCACGCATTTCTGCCGGGGTGTCACGCAGCAGTTTGAAGTCGTAGTGGTTGGGGTACTGCACGCCCTCGACCTTGCCGCCGACGTATACCGGTCCGGCAACGTTGTTCAGGTAGTGCACCGCCGGATGCGCTTCGTCCTCGGTGCCATAAACCTCGCGCGCTTCTTTGGCCTTATCCGGCGTCCAGATGTCGGTGACTGTCAGAATGGCAATCAGGTCGTATTCGGCATCGCGCAGGGCTACTTTTTCACCGGCTTGCAGACCGGCGGCAAATTCCTCGCTGACATCCAGCGTGATCGGCATGGGCCAGAGCACCCCGCTGGCAAGGCGCATGTCGCTGACAACACCGTTGTAATCGGCTTCATCAAGAAAGCCTTCCAGCGGCGAGAACGCCCCGTTAAGAATAAGTTCGATGTCGCACAGCTGGCGGGCGGTAAGATCCCAGCTCTGGTAGCCGGCGGCGTCCTGCTTGGCCTGTTCCGCGGCGTCTTCGTTCAGATACAGCTGCTTGAGTTCGCCGCCGTGCGCTTCTTTGAATGCTCCCATGGGGTGCTTCCTGATAGACGTTATTGTTAAAAGTTATTAGGTTCCAGAAAAACCATCGGCGCACCCGATATACATACCGATGCGCCGACTTATTGTTCGGGTTTAAGCCCCCTGTTTCAGGGGACGCGTAAGGTAGCACAGGCCCCTCGGATTGCTGATACCTAATGGTTATAAAGCAATGCAGAGGCCTTATTTTAAGCGGCTCCGGAGGCCCCGGGACCACTCGGGAGCAGCCTGTCTAGAACGGGATATCGTCCTCAGGCGGAGCGTCCACCGGTGCCACGGCCACGTTACCCTGTGTCGGCAGGGGCGCCGGGGCTGCAGCACTGCTGCCCTTGCTGTCGAGGAACTGGAAGTCATCCACCTTGACCTCGGTGGTGTAACGATCGTTGCCGTCCCGGTCCTGCCATTTGCGGGTCTGCAGCCGGCCTTCGATATAGACCTGAGAACCCTTGCGGGTGTATTCGGCAAACACTTCGGCGCGACGACCGAACATCACGATGCGATGCCACTCCGTTTTTTCGACGTTCTCGCCGGATTGCTTGTCTTTCCAGGACTCGGAGGTAGCCAGGCTGGCGTTCACCACACAGTCGCCACTCGGCATGTATTTCGTCTCCGGATCCTGGCCGAGCCTGCCCACCAAAATGACCTTGTTTACGCCTCGTGAAGCCATGTCGCCCCCTTCTCCGCGCCGCATTGCGGCTAAATTCGCTGTTTTCGTTGTCCGCCGGAGAACCCGGCGGACTGATGATTGTATGTCCTCAGGGCGGAAAAGACACCTCCAAATCTGGCCGCTTTAGACCGATTGTGAATCGGGCTGGCGGGAGATTGTCTTTGCAGCGAATCGGAGCGCAGCGACTGAGCAGCAAAGACAATGCGCCGGCAGACCGGCGTCCCAGGGGCGGGTGCGCTTAATCGGCCCAAAGGGGCTATATTAGGGAGTTCTATTCGCCGACCCTGCCGTCATGCAAGAAATCAGTATCCGGGGCGCCCGGACCCACAATCTGCAAAACATCGACGTTGACCTGCCACGCGACCGGCTGATCGTGATCACCGGGCTGTCCGGCTCGGGCAAGTCTTCGCTGGCTTTCGACACCATCTATGCCGAAGGCCAGCGCCGCTATGTCGAGTCGCTGTCAGCCTATGCCCGGCAGTTCCTGTCGATGATGGAAAAACCCGATGTGGACCACATCGAGGGTCTGTCGCCGGCAATTTCCATCGAACAAAAATCCACCTCGCACAACCCGCGTTCCACGGTGGGCACGGTCACGGAAATTTATGACTACCTGCGCTTGCTGTACGCGCGCGCTGGTATCCCGCGCTGCCCGGAGCACGGCACCGACCTGACCGCGCAGACCGTCAGCCAGATGGTGGACCAGGTGCTGGAGTTGCCGGAAGGCACCAAACTGCTGCTGCTGGCCCCGGTGGTGCAGGAACGCAAGGGCGAACACCTGCAATTGCTCGCCGATCTGCGCGCGCAGGGTTTTGTGCGGGCACGCATCAACGGCGAGGTCTATGAACTGGATGATCCGCCGAAACTGGATCTGCGCCGCAAGCACAACATTGATGTGGTGGTGGATCGCTTTAAAGTGCGCGACGACCTGCAGCTCAGGCTGGCCGAGTCTTTCGAAACCGCTTTGAAACTGGCCGACGGCGTGGCCAAGATTGCGTGGATGGAAGCGCCGGCCGGGAAAAAGTCCAGACCGGCTGAACTGGTGTTCTCCGACAAATTTGCCTGCCCCGAATGCGGCTATGCCATTGCCGAACTGGAGCCACGGCTGTTTTCCTTTAATAACCCTGTCGGTGCGTGCCCGAGTTGTGACGGCCTCGGCGTCAAACAGTTTTTTGATACTTCGCGCGTGGTGCGCAATCCGTCACTGAGCCTGGCCGGCGGTGCGATTCGCGGCTGGGATCGGCGGAACTCCTATTATTATCAGGTAATCCGCAGCCTGGCCGACCATTTTGATTTTGATATCGAGGCACCCTACTCGAGTCTCGACAAGAAAACCCAGGACCTGTTGCTGCATGGTACTGACGAAGAAGTCGAATTCGTTTACATCACGGCACGCGGCAAACGCTACAGTCGCACCCATCCGTTTGAAGGCGTATTGCCCAACCTGGAACGCCGCTACCGCGAAACCGATTCCGGCACGGTACGCGAGGAACTCGCCAAGTACCTGAGCGTGCAACCCTGTCCCGATTGCGGCGGTACCCGCCTCAACACGGCAGCCCGCAACGTGTTTATCAACAAGCGCCCGCTGCCCGAGATTACCGCAGACTCGGTGGCCGATGCGCTGCACTTTTTTGATCACCTGAACCTGGCCGGCGCACGCGGCGAAATTGCCGCCAAGATCGTCAAGGAAATCAGCGACCGGCTGCGCTTTCTGGCTGATGTCGGTCTCGAATACCTGACGCTGAACCGCAGCGCCGAAACCCTGTCGGGCGGTGAGGCTCAGCGCATCCGGCTGGCCAGCCAGATCGGCTCCGGACTGGTGGGCGTGATGTACATTCTCGACGAACCGTCCATTGGTCTGCACCAGCGCGATAACACGCGGTTGCTCAACACGCTGGTCCGGCTGCGCGATCTGGGCAACACCGTGGTGGTAGTGGAGCATGACGAAGAAGCCATCATGTCGGCCGACTACGTGCTCGACCTTGGCCCCGGTGCCGGCGTGCATGGCGGCCGCATAGTTGCCGCCGGCACACCCAAACAGGTGATGCGCGAGCCGGCGTCACTGACCGGCCAATACCTGTCCGGCCGACGGGTTATCGAAGTGCCCGCCGAACGCGTGGCCGTGGATGACCAGCGGCTTGTCAGTATTCAGGGTGCGGCCGGCAACAACCTTAAAGACATCGACGTGGATATCCCGCTGGGTGTCATGACCTGCGTGACCGGCGTGTCCGGATCGGGCAAATCCACGCTGATTAACGACACGCTGTACCGCAAGGCCGCCGAAGCCATCAACGGCAGCAGCGAGCCCGCAGCGCCGTGCAGGGACGTGACCGGACTGGATCAGCTCGACCGGATTATTGATATCAGTCAGGCGCCCATCGGCCGCACACCGCGCTCCAACCCGGCCACCTACACCGGGTTGTTCACCCCGATCCGCGAACTGTTTGCCGGCACCCAGGAAGCGCGTTCCCGCGGCTACAAGGCCGGGCGATTCAGCTTTAACGTCAAGGGGGGCCGCTGCGAGGCCTGTCAGGGTGATGGTGTGATCCGGGTCGAGATGCACTTTCTGCCGGATGTTTATGTCCCCTGTGACGTCTGCAAAGGCGATCGCTACAACCGCGAAACGCTGGAGATCAAGTACAAGGGGCTGAACATCAGCGAAGTGCTCAACCTGACTGTTGAAGATGCACTGGAAGTATTCAAAAACGTACCGGTGATTGCGCGCAAGCTGCAGACTTTGCTGGATGTGGGGCTAAGCTACATCCGTCTCGGCCAGAGCGCGACTACCCTATCGGGTGGTGAGGCACAGCGAGTCAAACTGGCCAAGGAACTCTCCAAGCGCTCCACCGGCCAGACACTTTACCTGCTGGACGAACCAACCACCGGTCTGCACTTTTACGATATCGAGCAACTGCTCAAAGTGCTGCAGACACTGCGCGATCAGGGCAACACGGTGGTGGTGATCGAGCATAACCTGGATGTCATCAAAACGGCCGACTGGATTGTGGATCTGGGGCCGGAAGGCGGCGACGGCGGCGGCACAGTAGTAGCCACCGGCACGCCGGAGGACGTGGCGGCGAACCCGGCGTCATATACCGGCACCTACCTGGCACCGCTGCTGAAAAAAACCGCCGGCAAAAAAGCCCGCGCCTAATAATTTGGGGTCAGAGTAACAATTCGCCCCTGATCGACCCGCTCAGCCCAGCGCGGCAATCCCGACAGCCTCGCGGACTTTGCGGATCAGCGCGGTGGAGTGCTCGCGGGCCCTGGCAGCGCCCGCCTGCAAAACACTTTCGACATGGCCGGTATCATTAACAAGTTTTTCGTATTCTGCACGCGGCCCCTGAAGGTGCGCATCGAGGTATTCGAATAACTCCTGCTTGGCGTCACCCCAGCCCATACCCGCTTCCAGCTTGTTGCGATACGTCGCGGTTTCCTCGGGTGAGGCAAAAGCTTTGTAGATATCGAACAGGGTGCAGTCATCCGGGTCCTTGGGCTCACCCGGCTCCAGTGAGTTGGTTTTAATTTTCATCACCAGCTTGCGGAGTTTTTTGGCGGGCGCGAACAACGGAATGGTGTTGTCGTAGCTCTTGCTCATTTTGCGGCCGTCCAGACCCGTCAGCACCGCCGTAGCATCGTCCACTACAGCTTCCGGAATGACAAAGGTCTCGCCATAGATGTGGTTGAAACGCTGCGCGATATCGCGGGCCATTTCGACGTGCTGAATCTGGTCTTTACCCACCGGCACTTTATGCGCGCTGAACATCAGAATGTCCGCCGCCATCAGCACCGGGTAGCCGAACAGC
>JAUIEY010000286.1 GCA_030429685.1 Gammaproteobacteria bacterium | reverse complement strand
ATTTCATCATGCGGTTGAGTGAGCGGATGTTCGCGCTGGCTTCGACGATAAAGCTGCCTTTGCCCGGTTCCTGGCGCACTTCGGCCAGATTCAGTGTCGGATCACTGCTGAATTCACCGACGATTTCCTCAAGGATGTCCTCCAGTGTGACCATGCCCTGAATATCGCCGTATTCATCAACAACCAGTGCAGCGCGCTGGCGGTGATGCTGGAACTGCACCAGTTGTTTGTGCAGAGGTGTGCCTTCGGGAACAAAATAAGGGTCTTCGGTAAGCGCCAGCATTTTGCGCTTGTCGAGCTGCGCCAGACCGTCAGCGTGGATAAGGCGGCGCAGATCGAGCATACCGACAACCGCATCAATATTTTCACGGTAAACCGGCAGGCGCGTGTACCGGCAATTGGCAATTTCTTCGAGAATCCGGGTCCACGGGTCGTTCAGGTCAATGCCGACTATTTCATTGTGCGGCACCATAACGTCATCAACGCTGACGCCGTCCAGTTCAAGTATGCCCTGCAACATGCGGTGGCGTTTTTGCGGCAGCAGCGTAGCCGACTCATTTACCACCACGCGCAGTTCCTCGATGGTCAGGCTGTGCGGGCCGGTGTTTTGCGGATCAACTCCCAGTCCTTTCAGCAATCCGTTGGAGACCAGGTTGATCAGCCAGATCAGCGGGAACGCAAGGCGTTGCATCGGGTAATAGACGTAGCTTGCCGGCAGGGCAACTTCTTCCGGATGCAGGGCGGCAAGCGTTTTGGGGGTAACCTCCGCAAAAATCAGCACCACCAGTGTGAAGACAAAAGTGCCCGCAGCGGTAACCCATGCGCTGGTGCCGAACAGGCGCAGGGCCAGGTAGCTCGCCAGCGTGGCGGCTGAAAAATTGACCAGGTTATTGCCGAACAAAATGAGCGTAATCAGCCGGTCGGGCCGTTGCAGCAACTGTTCGGCAAACCGTGCGCCGCGATGACCGCTGCGTGCCTTGTGGCGCAGCTTGTAGCGGTTCAGGGCCATCAGGGCCGTTTCAGTGCCGGAGAAAAACGCGGAAAGTATGAGCAGAAAAAACAGGGTACCGAACAGAACCCAAAGGGGTATGTCATCACTCAAGAGAGTGAGTCTCCGATAGCAAACACCCGTGAATGGTCGCCAAAGCGCCTGATTGCGTCAAGCAAACCGGGCATATTTCAGGGTTACAATGCCGGTCTTGCGGCCTGCGATACCGTTGCCGGGGCGCTGAGCGGGATTGAGCTGAGGAAATGTGTATATGTTCGACGGATTGAGTGCACGCCTGCGCGACGTGGCCGGAAGTCTGCGTGGCCGCGGCCGGCTGACGGAAGACAACATCAAGGGCGCGGTGCGCGATGTGCGTATGGCGCTGCTTGAAGCGGACGTTGCCGTGCCGGTGGTGAAGAGCCTGATCGGCAGAGTGCGGGAGCGGGCGGTCGGTGCTGAAGTGGCCCGCAGTCTGCAGCCGGGCCAGGTATTCGTGCGCATTCTCAGCCAGGAGCTGGCGCGCACTCTCGGCGGCGCGACGGCTGAGCTGGAATTTCGCGCGCAGCCGCCGGCAGTACTTCTGCTGGCCGGTCTGCAGGGTGCGGGTAAAACCACCACCGCTGCCAAGCTTGCATTGTGGCTCCAGCGCAAGGCCGGCAAACGCGCCATGCTGGTCAGCCTGGATACGCGTCGGCCTGCCGCCATGCTGCAACTGGAGCAACTGGCAGCCAGGGCAGATGTGCCGTTTGTGCCGTTTACGGCGGACCAGGCGCCGCTGGAAATTGCCGCACATGCGCTGACCGAAGCACGCAAGAACATGATCGACGTGCTGATTCTCGATACTGCCG
>JAUIEY010000055.1 GCA_030429685.1 Gammaproteobacteria bacterium | reverse complement strand
CAGCAGTGCGACCCGCAGCCGGTCTGCACACAGCAACATCACTGGCAGTTCTGCACCGCACAGTTCGGCAAAGTACTCTGTATGCCCGGAAAAAGCGGTGCCGCTTTCGCATATCACGCTTTTCTGCACCGGTGCGGTAACCACCGCGGCGAATTCGCCGCTGAGACAGCCTTTGCCGGCATATTCCAGGGTGGCCAGCACATACGATGCGTTGGCCGGGTTGAGTTGTCCCGCCACAGCTTTCTCGACCAGCGGGATGTGCGCGGCCTTGATCGTGCCCGCCGGTGCCGGACTGGCGGGCTGCTCCGGCTGGTAAGCGACAATATGCAGCGGCCGGCCCAGCTGACGCGCCCGTCCGGCCAGCAGCTCGGTGTCGCCGACAACGATCATTTCGCAATTCTGCCGGCGCTGCGCCAGCTCAATTATAAGGTCCGGGCCAATGCCGGCGGGTTCACCCGCTGTCACAGCTATGCGCTGCACCGGCATGTTCACGTGTCAGAGTCTGTATTCGACAAATGCCTCGTCGCGCATCTGCCGTATCCACAGCTCGGTTTCTTCGGCCAGTTTGCTCTCGCGGATGGCCATGATAGCCCGCTCCTGCCGCACGTCATCGGTGGTGTCATGCACGCGGCGTTCCAGCAACTGCACAATGTGCCAGCCAAAAGGTGAACGGAACGGCGCACTGATCTCGTCAACGTCGAGCTGGTTCAGCACCTGTTCAAATTCCGGTACAAAGGAGCCGGGCCCTGACCAGCCGAGATCGCCGCCTTCCACGGCCGAGCCCGGATCCTCGGAAACGGCCTTGGCGATGGCGCCGAAATCATCACCATCGATGATATCGGTGCGAATCTCCTGCAGCCGCTGCTCGATGACAGCATCGTCCATGATTTCATTTGGTTTCAGCAGGATATGCCGCGCCCGCACCTGGTTTTCCATGATGCGCTCATTGCCCTGCACGTCCTCGACCCGAATAAGGTGAAAGCCGCTGGCGCTGCGCACCGGCGGAGAGGTTTCGCCGGCCTGCAGGTCCGGAACCACACCGGCAAACAGTGTCGGCAGAGAATCGCCGTCGCGCCAGCCCATGCTGCCGCCTTCCAGCGCGTTCTGCGCATCGGAGTAGGCAACCGCGAGCTGCGCAAAGTCCTCGCCATCGAGAATACGTTCGTAGAGCTCCCGCGCTTCTGTCTCGGCCTGATTGATTTCTTCCGGGGTCGAGGCAGCTGAGATAGAAACCAGGATGTGCGAAATTTTGTAGCGCATATAGCGGTAGGCTGCGCCTTCTTCCCGCTCCAGATATTCTTCCAGTTCGCGCGGCGTGACATTGATGCGCGAAATTACTTCGCGCTGACGCAATTGTTCGACTATCAGTTGCTGCCGCATTTCCCGCCGGTAGGCGTTGTAGTCAATGCCATCCGCTGCCAGCAATTGTGGCAACTGGCTGAGGGTGGTGCCATTGCGTCGTGCTACGTCTGCCAGCGCACGGTTCAGCATGCTGTCAGGCGCGGTGATGCCGGCCATGGCGGCGCGCTGTACCTGCAGCTCGTTGATGACGAGGCGCTCGAGAATCTGTGCCGTCAGCACATCCTGCGGCGGCAGTTCGGTGTTCTCCTGGCGCAGGCGCTGAATGATCAGGGTGGATTGTTCCTGCAGCTCGCTAAGCAGGACGACCCCGTCATTGACAATCGCGGCAATGCCGTCGAGCAGTACGCCGGTGTCGCTCAGGTCGAGCGTCTGCGGGTGGGCGGGAACCGTCCAGAGCCAGGCCAGCACCAGGCCGGCAAACTTGTTTCTGATTTTATGCATGAGCGTATGGTTGTGCGCCGCGGCGGCCATGCCGCAATAACGGCTGCTATCTAGAAGCGGGTGCCGTCTAGGATATCACGCTGCAACTCCCGCGAGCTCTTGTTGCCGAAGTTTGAGAAGCCTTTGAGCACAAACTGCACGGCCAGCACCGATTCTGTGTTGTCGGTGCCGCGGGTCACGGTGCGCCGTGCCAGTACGCTGATGCCCCAGCAGCAGCTGTTGTACTCGAGGCCGAGGAAGCGGTCCAGCGCCTTGCTGTCGGGAATGGAGTAGTTGTAACGGCCGATGGCATTCCACTTCGCGCCCAGCGGGTAGCTGAAACTGAAGTCCGTCTGTTCCAGCGAATCACGCGCGTAGCGGTAGGCCACGTTAAAAGCCTTGTTTTCACCCGGTCTGTATTTGACCCGCATTGGGGTGCGCGCCGAGGAATTGGTGTCGGTATCGTATTGATAGCGCAGGTCGACATCCCAGTTTTTCCACAGCTTGAGACCCAGCTCGGCAATGTAGTCGGTCGAATCTTCATTGGCGGCAACTTCGCCCGGCAGCACCACATCGCCACCATCGAAAAACACTGTCTGGCCGATGGTGGCTGTGAGCAGTTCCCGGCCATCCGCGGATCTCAGCATGCGGCCCGTGATGCCCATGCTGAGCTGGTTGGTATCGGACAGCCGGTCGCGGCCGATAAAGCGGTTGTAGCGATACAACTGGACCAGGTTAAAGTCCGGCCGGATGGTGTCAAAAACGGGCAGGTCGTCCTGATTGCGAAACGGGATGTAGGCATACAGCACGCGAGGTTCCAGTGTCAGCAGAAACGCATCATCGTCACCGCTGACCCTTTCGAACACAGCACCGGCATCAATGCTGGCAACCGGTGCCGCCCGTGACGGCGATTTGTCCTGACCGGGCGCAGTATCCTGCAGGCTGTAACCGGTGTAATCCATCATCACCTGGGGGCGGATATACAACCCACCGCGCTGCATCGGCACGGAGACACCCGGTTGCACATTGAAGCGAGTGCCGGTCACGCTGTCCTTGCGGTAAAAGTAATTGGCTTCGGAAGCCAGGTGGTAGTCGAGGCCGAGCCAGCCATCCCGCCAGTTGCCCGCTGCGGTCAGTTGCGGCAGCTGCTGATAGGGCTCGTCGGGTTGCATGACGTCGGCGTCAATGGTCTGAAAGCCCTGAAAACGACCCATCAGCGACCAGGTGTCGTCGTAGTACTCGAAGGTCAGGCTGCGGTTCAGGTGCGTTTTGCTGGTGCTGGACTGGCGGGCGCTGAGGTCTTCGTAGTAGGCATCGTCGGATACGCCCGCGGCGTCTGTGGTTGCGCGCCAGTTATTGGGCAGCTGGGTGGAAACCTGCAGATCGAATTGCCAGCGGTCGATGTTCGCCTTGTCGTCGTCGGGCAGAAAGTCCAGCCACAATTTGGCCCGGTTGTTGGGCGTCAAAATCCGGCCTTCTGTGCCGAGTTGCAGCCCGCGTTCCGACATGTAATGCGGCTCAACGGTCATGTCGTAATTGGGAGCAATATTCCAGTACCAGGGCTGAGTCACCTCGAAGCCGCGGCTGTCACTGGTACCGATACTGGGAAACAACAGGCCCGACTTGCGGTCGTCGGTAATGGGGTAGGTAAAGTAGGGCAGGTATAAAAAAGGTACGCCCTTAAACCGCAGGCTCGCGCGTTTGGCGGTTCCCATTCCCGACTGCTGGTCGAGTTTTATGGAATCGGCTTTCAGCAACCAGCTGTCATTGCCGGGCGGGCAGGAGGTGTAACGAACTTTTTCCAGCTCAATCACGCCCTTGTCGTTGATATCGATCTGCCGGGCGGAACCACGCGCCGGCGTGTTGGCAATTTCGAATTCAGCACCGCTGAGTGCCAGTTCGCCGTTGGCCGAATCATAGCGGGCTGAGGAGCTGGTAAAGCGGCTGTCGGCATCGCTGAATTCCACGCCGTCGGCAACTTCGAAGACACCGGTCTCACTGTCATAGCGGGCGCTGCCGGCTTTGAGCAGGTTGCCGCGGCTGCGGATTTCGACCGGCCCGGTAAATTCGGCACTGCCGCCCCGGTTGATTGCGGCATTGCCGGTGGTTAGTTCCACCCGGTCGTCGGGAATGTCCGCGGTATCGTCATTCGGCGCCGCAGCGTCGCCGGTTCGCGGCTCGGCCCAGCAGCCTATGCCGCGCAGGGAGTCTTCTGCGGCGGCGTAAGTCGGGTTGAACGCACCCATGCCAGAAAGAAAAATCAACAGACTTCCGGTAACAGTGCGCATTGCTGGCGATTATAGAGCAGTGCCGGTGTTGCGTCCCTAACTTGTTGCCAGTCGGGTTAGTATCGGCGAGTCAGCCACAACTGCGAATCTATCGGACATAGACATGAAGGCGATGATACTCGCTGCGGGACGAGGCGAGCGGATGCGGCCGCTGACCGACGCGTTGCCCAAGCCCCTGCTCACAGTCGGCGGCATGCCGCTTATTGACTATCATCTGCAGGCGCTTGCTGCAGCCGGTATCAGCGATACGGTGGTGAACGTGGCCTGGCAAAAACGCCGGCTGATCGACCATCTGGAGCAGTGCGATACCGCCGGGATGCGGCTGCATATCAGCGATGAAGGAGACAGCGCACTGGAAACCGGCGGCGGCGTATATCGCGCTCTCGGCCTGCTTGGCACCGAGCCGTTCTGGCTGGTGAACGGAGATGTCTGGGCCGAGGTGGATTTTGCGCTGCCCGCATTGGCGGCGGGCAGGCTGGCGCACCTGTTGCTGGTCCCGAACCCGGAGCACAATCCTGCCGGCGATTTTTCCCTGCAAGCCGGCAGCGTTGTCAACCGCGGCGCCAACATGCTGACCTACAGCGGTATCGCGCTGTTGCATCCGGATTTGTTTGCCGGTTGCAGCGACGGGAAGTTTCCGCTGGCCCCGTTGTTGCGCCGGGCTGCGGATGCCGGTCAGGTCAGTGGTGAATTGCTGCCGGGTGCCTGGTGCGATGTCGGCACACCGGAGCGGCTGGCCGAACTGGATCAGCAGCTGAACGATCAGGCCGCGGCGTCGAGATCGAGCTGACTGCAAAGCTGCTGCGCCAGCGCGCCGCCAAACTCGGCAACGCCGACATCCACCCCGAGCTGCGCCAGGCTGGTGACCTGCAACTGCTCATAGCCGCATGGATTGATGCGCGCGAACGGTTCCAGTTCCGGCATTACATTTACAGCGATGCCGTGATAACTGCAGTTGCGCCGGATGCGCAGGCCGACACTGGCGATTTTCTGGCCGTCCACGTAAACGCCTGGCGCGCCCTCGCGGCCCGCGGCATTTACGCCATAGTCAGCCAGCGTTGCAATGATGGCTGTTTCCAGCCGGCAGACCAGCTCCCGAATCCCGAGTCGCAACCGCTTCAGGTCCAGCAGCACATAAACCACCAACTGGCCGGGCGCGTGATAAGTCACCTGACCGCCGCGATCAACCTGTACCACGGGTATGTCACCGGGAGCCAGCACATGCGCCGGGTCGGCATTGGTCCCCAGCGTGAACACCGGCGGATGCTCCAGCAGCCAGATTTCATCGCGGGTCGCAGCGTTCCGGTTGCGGGTGAAGTCCTGCATCTGCTGCAGGGTCTGTACGTAATCCGCCAGGCCGTGTCGGCGGATCACGACCGGCTGTCGGCTTGCTGTCATGATCGGCAGTCAGTCCGGGCTCAGAAAACCATCAGGACCAGTTCATGGTCATGCAGGGCCTGATATACGGAATCTACCTGAGCTTTGTTTTCTGCCCTGAATGTTACTGTGACAGAAACGAAATTGCCTTTTGCGCTGCTTTGCTCGCGCACGTCGTTCTGCGGGTGAAATTCGGCATGCAATGCCACGGTTTCGACAACACACCGGCGAAAAGCATCGCTCTGGCGTCCCATGGCCTTGATGGGAAAGGCTACCGGGAATTCCAGCAGTGTTTCGTCGTCGGCCATGGTTGGCTACTCAAACCAGAGCAATAGTTCATCCCATGCGCTGCTAATAAGCCCGGCAGCCGGAATGTCCGCATCACTGAACACCGGCACGGATGCCAGGGTCTCAATACCGAGACGGGCATGGGCCGTGCCGATAGACTCGGCCGAACTCAGCGGGGCGACAATGTTGGCCGGCACCTCAACGTCAGTTTCAATGCTGTCCAGCGCACCTCGCGGTACTGCAACGAAAACCGGCTCGCGCACGACAAGTCCGGTGCTGTCGCTTGCGCCTTTCCAGACTCTGGCGTTGGTCAGCACTTCACCGGCATCCCAGAGTTTGGCGCTTTCGAAAAACCGGAATCCATAGTTGAGCAAGGCTTGTGATTCGTTGGCCCGTGCCGCCGGGCTGCGGGTTCCCAGCACCACCGCGATCAGGCGCATGCCGTCGCGCTCGGCCGAAGACACCAGGCAATAACCCGCCGACTCGGTATAACCGGTTTTCATGCCATCCACGGTTTCATCGCGCCACAGCAGTGCATTGCGGTTGCCCTGTGTAATGCCGTTGTAGGTGTATTGCTTTTGCGAATACCACTTGTAGTAGTCCGGGAACTCCTCAATCAGTGCAGATGCCAGCTTGGCAATATCCGTGGCTGAGGTCAGATGGCCATCGGCGGGTAGCCCGGTGCTGTTCAGGTAGCGGGTGCTGGTCATGCCCAGTTCGGCGGCCAGCTGATTCATGATTTCGGCGAAGGTTTCCTCGGTGCCGGCAACATGCTCTGCCAGCGCGACACTCGCGTCATTGCCGGACTGCACGATCATGCCGGGCAGCAGTTGTTCTACCGGCACACGTTTGCCCACCTCAATAAACATGCGCGAGCCCGGGGTGCGCCAGGCTTTTTCACTCACCAGCACCTCATCATCAATATTGATTTGCCCCGAGCGAATGGCACGGAATACCGCATAGGCTGTCATCAGCTTGGTGATGCTGGCCGGGTCCAGCGGCGCATCCGCGTTCTTGCTGGCAAGCACGCGCCCACTGGCGAAATCCAGCAGCAGATAGGCGTTGGCATTGAGTCGCGGCGGCGAGGGCGCGGCAATTTGTGCCGACAGACTCTGCGGCAAGGTCAGCACCACTGCAACGGCAGTAAGAAAAATATTTCGTGCGTATCGATACTTCATGTGTGGCATAGATCCTGTTACTCGGGTTCGGCGGCTGCGTAATCGGTTTCGTCCGGCTCCTCGACCACCAGCCGGGTCTGGGTTATTTGCAGCGAACTTACCTGGGCAACAACCCGATCGTAGTCACTGATCTCTGCAAACGGCCCGATGCGCACCCGGTAGAGTTCGGGCGATTCGCCCGGAGAAGTGTGCACCGAGACTTTGGCAACGCCCTGGCGGGTCAGGTGGCTTGCCAGGTTGCGGGCATTCACCGGTTCACCGAAAGCACCCACCTGAATGTACATTAGCGGCCGCGCATTCATGGTGGTCGGTGCTGTTCCTGCGGGTGCCGATGCCACGGTAATGGCGCCGGTATAGGCCGTTTCCAGCGCCTCAATTTCCACCGGTGCGGTGCCTGCATTGACAACGTCAAGTTCCCGCGCGGCAGCAAACGACAGATCAATCAACCGGTTTTTGACGAACGGGCCGCGATCATTTACCCGCACGATGACAGACCGGCCGTTTTTCAGGTTGGTGACTTTGACATTGGTTGGCAGGGGCAGCGTTTTGTGTGCAGCGGTCATGCGATACATGTCGTAGCGCTCGCCATTGGAGGTGGGCTGGCCATGAAACTTCTTGCCGTACCATGATGCTATGCCGCGTTCCTTGTAGCCGGTGCTGCTGGGCATGACTTGGTAGCGCACACCAAACACTTCATAAAAAGGCGGATTGCCCCGCCGCGTGCGGGTCATGTCCTGGTGCAGCGGTGCCTGCGCCTGACGGTTGTCGGCGGGTTTATCCCAGCGAGTCGCGCTGCATGCGTTCAGCAACACTGCGGCTGCGACCAGCAGGGCGGCAGCGCGGCCTGCTGTCATGACGGCTCCCCGTCTGTTGCAGCAGCCATAATGGCATTGCCGAGCTGCCAGGCTGCCAGCGCGTACATGACGCTGCGGTTGTAACGGGTGATGACATACAGGTTGTGGAAGCCGACCCAGTACTCGTCACCGGCTGCGCCGTCCAGCCGCCACAATCCGGCTGTGGCGTCGCTGTGCAGTTCAGTCGCAAACAATACGCCCGCAGCGCTTAGTTTGCCCACACTGGAACCGGGTTTGAGGCTGGTCTGCAACGGCAATTCCGTGGCCCGGTCAGTCAGCGACGCGCTGGCGGCTACCGGTTCTCCGGCTCGCCATTTGTGGACTGCGAAGTAATTACCGACGCTGGCCAGAACGTCATCCCAGCTGCCTATCAAGTCGCGCTTGCCATCACCGTCACCATCCACTGCATAAGCCCGGTAGCTGCTGGGAATGAACTGCGGCGGGCCCATCGCGCCAGCATAGCTGCCCACCAGTGCTTCAAGTTGCAGCTGCTCTTCCTGCGCCAGCAGAAATACCTGCTGCAATTCGGAGCGGAAAAATTTTGCCCGGGGCGGATAGTCGAAACCCAGCGTTACCAATGCATCAACGACACGGTGACGGCCGGTAATCCGGCCAAAAAAACTTTCCACGCCGACGATGCCGAGGATCATTTCCGGCGGCACACCGGTGTCGGCTTCAATTTGTTCCAGCCTTTCGCGATGCTGCCCGTAGAATTCCACCCCGGCGTCTATGCGTTTGCTGGTCAGGAATATGTCGCGGTATTCATGCCACGGCTTGACCTTTTCCGCCGGCCGGCTCATGGCATCAAGGATACTTTGCTGAGTTGCGCTGCCCGCCAGCACCTGATTGATATAAGCGCGATCCAGTCCATGCTGGTCAACCAGTTCATCGACAAAACTGCGCACATCCTCGCGTTTAAGGTCGAGCGCCAGCGCCGGGTTTGCCGGGCCGGCAAGTAACAGTGCAGTGAGCAAAGCCAGATAAGGCTTTGCGAAGGGGAAAATCCGTTTCATCTTGGCAGCAGCTTCCGGTGCGTCTGAATGGACATGAGAATACCGAAACCCGCCAACAGGGTCACCATGGATGTGCCGCCGGCGCTGACCAGCGGCAGGGGCACGCCCACCACCGGCACCAGCCCCGTTACCATGGCGGTATTCACGAAGACATAGAAAAAAAAGGTGAAGCTGATGGCGCCCGCCAGCAGCCGCGAAAAGGTGTCTTGCGCCATTGCAGCAATGTAAAAACCGCGCGCCACGATCATCAGATACAACAGCAGCAGCACCGATACCCCGAAAAAACCGAATTCCTCGCCAATCACAGCGAATATGAAGTCCGTGGAGCGTTCCGGCAGGAATTCCAGCTGGCCCTGACTGCCGTTCAGCCAGCCTTTGCCGAAACCACCGCCGGAGCCGATCGCAATCTTGGACTGGATGATGTGATAGCCGGCACCAAGCGGGTCCTGTTCGGGGTTCAGCAGCGTCAGCACACGCTGTTTCTGATACGGCCGCATGAAATACCAGAGCAGCGGCATGGCCGCCAGGGTTGCTGCAGCTGAGAAAAACACCAGGCGCAGGCTGATCCCGGCGAGGAAAATCACCGTTGCGCCGGTCAGCCCGATCAGAATGGCGGTGCCAAGATCGGGCTGCAAAGCGATCATGGCTACCGGCATGGCGATCAGCAACAGCAGGCCGCCGATGGTCAGCAGCGAAGGCGGCAGAGCGCGCTCATGGAGCAGCCAGGCCAGCATGGCAGGCACCGCAAGTTTCATGAGTTCAGACGGCTGAAAGCGTACGCCGATGTCCAGCCAGCGCTGCGCGCCGCCGCCCATCTCGCCGCGCACCAGCACCAGCACCAGCATGATCAGCCCGATGACGAACAGCCACGGAGCGACCCGCCGCAGCCACACCGGTTGCACCTGGGCGATGGCCAGCATAACCAGCGCCGCCAGGCCGATGCGGGCGGCTTGACCCCACAACATGTCGAGGCTGTTGCCCGAGGCGCTGTAGAGCACAAAAATGCCCACCAGCAGCACGCTGCAGATTCCGGCCAGCAGCGGCGGGTCAATATGCAGGCGCTGCAGCAACCGGCTGAAAGGGTTGTAGCGATTGCCGCTGTCGGTCCGCACCGCCATTACAGTTCGGCGTCGGCCAGGTAGGTGTCTATCACGGTGCGAGCCACCGGCCCGGCCACGCCGCTGCCACTACCGCCGTTTTCGACGATTACCGCGACGGCGATACGCGGGTCCTCGACCGGCGCAAAGGCAACAAACAGGGCAT
>JAUIEY010000054.1 GCA_030429685.1 Gammaproteobacteria bacterium | reverse complement strand
GACGAAACAATCAGTGCAGCGCTGGAAAAACCGGCCACGCAACTGCCGCTCACCTTTCTGGTTGAATATGCGCTGACCCGACTGTGGCAATCGAAAGGTGTGGAGCCCGCCGCGCTGATCGGTCACAGCATGGGTGAGAACACCGCCGCCGCAATTGCCGGCGTGCTGTCGTTTGAGGATGCGCTCGGCCTGCTGTTGCTGCGTGGCCAGTTGTTCGAGACCACGCCACCCGGCGGCATGCTGAGCGTACCCCTGTCAGCAGCCGAAGTGCGGGAACTTGCCGGCGACAATCTTGACCTGGCGGCGGCCAACGGGCCGCAACTTTCGGTGGTATCGGGCGCACCGGCCGCGCTGGATGCTTTTGCCGCGCGCCTCGAGGCAAACGGCATCGAATCACAACGGATTCGCGTTGATGTCGCTGCCCACTCCCGGCAACTCGAAAACATACTGGACAAATTCCGCAGCTATCTGCAGAAGATACAGCTGCATGCGCCGCAGATTCCGATTATTTCCAATCGCAGCGGCGACTGGCTGACTGATGAACAGGCCCGCGATCCGGAATACTGGGTGGCGCATCTGCGCAACACGGTGCTGTTCGCCGATGGCGTGGCAACCCTGTTGCAGGATTCCAACTGCGTGTTTCTGGAAGTCGGACCCGGCCATGTACTCGGATCATGTGTACGCCAGAACGGTAACGCGCCGGCGCAACGGGTATTGCCGTCAATGCGTCACCCCAAGGACAGCGTCGACGACTACACCTTCCTGCGCACAGTTATCGGTCGTCTCTGGGCGCTGGGGGTCGCTGTGGATCTGGATCAGTTGCACAGTGTTGCACGCCGGCGAGTGCCGCTGCCCAGCTATCCGTTTCAGCACGCCCGCTACTGGATCGAACCCGGCGCCGCAACGGCACTGGAAGCCGCCGCCACGGTACGACCAATGGCGGCAGCCGCCATCGCCGACTGGTTCTGGCAACCGCGCTGGGTACAGCATGGTCTGCTGGAAACAGATACCGGACCGCACAAGTGGCTGGTATTTCAGACCGACGAACCGGTTTGCTCTGCGCTCGCCGGGCAATTGCGCGACGCCGGCAATACCGTCGTCACGGTGCGTGCCGGCGATACCTTTGCCCGCGTTGACAGGCACAATTACACCCTGGCGCCCGAAGCCGGCGGCACCGGCTACCAGGAACTGATAGATGATCTGGCGGCCAACGACCTGCTACCGGACCGGATTCTGCACGGCTGGCTGCTGACCCGCGATCGCAGTTTCCGGCCCGGTTCGACGTTCCTGCACCGCAATCAGGAATACGGATTTTACTCGCTGTTTTACCTGGCCCGCGCGCTGGCGCGCAGTCTGCCGACTGATGCACGGTTGCACCTGACGGTGATTGGCAATGGCGCCCAGCAGGTCGCCGATGAAGCCGTGCCGCATCCGGATAAAGCTACCGTGCTCGGCCCCTGCGGCGTAATCCCAAGGGAATTACCAAACCTGAGCTGCAGCTTTGTCGATGTACAACTTGCTGACAGCTCCGCAAAACGCGGCAAATCCTCACGAGCCGATGGCGACGCGGAAGCTGCCGCCATTGTCGCGCTCGGCGCGGAGCTTGAGGCGCCGGCGGGCAACCGGGTGGTCGCCTGGCGCGACGGGGTGCGCTGGCAGCGCTTTATCAGCCGCAGCAAGGCAGTTGCCGCAGACCAGAACCGTCTCAGACAAAAGGGCGTGTATCTGCTTAGCGGCGGGTTCGGCGGGATCGCCGGCGAAATTGCCGGCTGGCTGGCGACTGAATGGCAGGCGCGCCTGGTGCTGATCGGCAGGACGCCCTTGCCGGCCCGCGATGACTGGGATGACTGGCTGAACAATCACGACAGCAGTGATTCCATCAGCGCGGCCATCAACCAAGTGCTGCATCTGGAAGCGCTGGGTGCGGAAGTGCTGCCGCTCGCAGCCGATGTCACGGTGGCCGAGCAAATGCAGGATGCACTGGCCGAGGTTACACAGCAGTTTGGCACGGTCAATGGCGTATTCCATACCGCCGGTGTGGTCCGCGACAGTCTGATCCAGCTGAAAAGTCAGCGGGAGATCGAGGAAGTATTTGCCGCCAAGCTATACGGCACCATGGTCCTTGATGAACTGTTCCGCGCGACCGAGCTGGACTTCATGCTGCTGTTTTCTTCCACCAGTGCGTTTATTGCGCCACAGGGGCAGGTGGACTATGTCGGTGCCAGTGCATTTATCAATGCCTTTGCCGGTGCCTGTCACGGCCGCCGGCCCTACCCGGTTGCCGCGGTTAACTGGGGCATCTGGAAGGACGTCGGCATGGTGGCGCCCGGTGACGATGAATCGCTGCGCAGTAACCTGAGCCGGGATATGCAGCGCGCCGAGCCAAAGGCGACCGCGCACCCGCTGCTGCACAGCCGCTACAGTTCCCGCGAAGGAGTCGCGCATGTGCATGCGCTGGCAGGCACACTGACCAGTAGCAGCGACTGGGTCGTGAATGATCACCGGCTGGCCAGCGGCGAAGCGCTGCTGTCCGGCACCGGTTACATCGAACTGATTCGTGCCGGGCTTGCCGAGATCGGCGTCGCGGCCCCGTGGGAAATTCGTAACCTGGTATTTCAGAATCCGCTGTTTGTGGCTGCAGACCAGAGTCGTGAATTTATGGTGCGGCTGCAGGGCGGCAACGGCCGCTGGGATGTCAAAGTACTGGCAGGCGATATACAGGGCACTGCCGCAGCCGGCGGCAACTGGCAGGAATGTGCCGGCGCCCGGGTAGTGGTTAACGCATCATCAACACCGGCAGCGCTGGATCGCACCGCACTGGAACAGCGCTGCAACGAATCCGTAAACCGCGCCGCGGGTGGCGGGCGACTGCGCACCCGGCAGGAAGATCATCTGCGTTTCGGGGCGCGCTGGCAGGTACTGCGGGAACTGCGGCTAGGTGCCGGCCAGGCACTTGCGCAACTGGAACTGGCGCCCGAATTCGCCGCCGATCTGCAGGACTTTGCCTTGCATCCGGCATTGCTGGACATTGCCACCGGCTGTGCCATGGATCTGATTCCCGGCTATGCCGAGCAGGACGTGGCGAGCAATTTGTGGGTCCCCATCGCGTATCAGAAAATACGCTATCACGCGCCGCTACAGGGCGAATTGCTAAGCTGGATCAAACCCGCTAACAACAACGATGCGGCCCACGACTTCGCCGCATTCGATGTCGTGATTGCCGACACTGACGGCAATATCCTGGTCGAAGTTGCGCAACTCACCCTGCGCAAGACGGACAGCGCGCCGACGATGTCTGCTGCTCCGGCCGCCGGCATCAACCCGGACGGCAGCCCGGCAGCCGCAAGGCAACGTGCCCGTACGCCCATGGAGGAGGCGCTGGAACACAATCGTCGCCAGGGCATCAGCCGCGACACCGGCATTCAGGCATTGCAGTGTCTGCTGCAGGGGCCGCTGCCGGCCGTACCGATCATCAGTTCAATGCCGTTACCCGACCTGCTCAGTCAGGCCGACGCGCTGGCGCAGACGGGCACGCAGGATGACGCTGCGCGGTTCGCCCGGCCGGAGCTCGACAGCGATTTTGAAGCCCCGCGTGATGACATTGAAAAATCACTGGCAGATTTATGGGGCCGGTTGCTGGGCGTCGAAGGCGTGGGTATACACGACAGCTTTTTCGATCTCGGCGGGCACTCGCTGATTGCGGTGCGTCTGTTCAACGAAATTTCGGATCGATACGACGTCGAATTGCCCATCTCTGTGCTGATGCAGTCGCCCGATATAGCCCGGCTTGGCGAACTGATCCGCGGCGCCGCGCCGGACGCCGCAGCTGCCGGGAGCAGCACTACACAGCCTGCAGCAGACGCTCCGGAAAAAGGCTTCCGCCACGTTGTACCGATGCACACGGGCCCGGTGGCGGGAGCAACACCCTTGTTTCTGGTCGCCGGAATGTTCGGCAATGTGCTGAACCTAAGTCATCTCGCGCATCTGCTCGGTGAGGAACGGCCGTTCTACGCACTGCAGGCCCGTGGCCTGTACGGTGATACCGAGCCGCACGAAAGTTTCGAGGCCATGGCGCAGGACTACATCGCGGAAATGCGCCAGGTTCAGCCGGACGGTCCCTATTTGCTGGGCGGTTTTTCCGGCGGTGGGCTGATCGCCTGGGAAATGGCTCGGCAGTTGCTGGACCAGGGCGAAACCGTACTCAAGGTAATAATGCTTGATACACCGGTGCGCGAGCAGCGCCATTTCAGCCTGGCAGACAAACTTGCCATGCTGTTGCAGGGAATACAGCAACAGGGCCCCGGCTTTTTGCTGCAGAAGGTGCGCGACCGCATTGAATGGGAAAAGCAGAAACGTTCCCCGGCCGAACAGTTCACTATGTCAGAAGGTACCGCGCTGAATTTCCAGTCCCAGCGTATCGGTGATGCATTCGTTCGGGCCCACGATAAATACCGCATTCCGGAAGCTCCGGTGGACGTTGCGCTGTTCCGGCCCCGGCTCGATGTTCGCTATGAACTCAGCGGCGGCCGTTTGGTTGATAGCGAACGCAACTTTATTTCCGCGGACAATGGCTGGTCGCCGTTCGCCCGCAATATTGATGTGTATGAAGTACCCGGCAACCATGACAGCATGGTGCTGGAGCCCAACGTACGCGTCATGGTCGCACTGCTCCGGCGCAGTATTGATGAAGCCGAAGCAGCGACGGCAGAGCCACGGCGCTGATGCGCGCGGGCAGCGAGCGATGAAAGTACTGGCTGCATCCAGTGGCGGCGGACACTGGGTAGAACTGCTGCGCACCCTGCCGGCGTTTGCCGGCAATGAACTGCACTTTGTCACCGTGCGGCGTGACTACCAGGCTGATCTTGATCAGGCGGCTGGCTTCTACACGGTTACGGATGCGACCCAATGGAATCCGCTGCGCGCGGCACTGCTCGCTGTGCAGATGTTCGCGCTGGTGCTGCGGCTGCGCCCGGAACTGGTAGTAAGTACCGGCGCCGCCCCGGGCTATTTTGCGATACGTTTCGGCAAAATGTTCGGCGCGCGCACCATCTGGATAGACAGTCTCGCCAATGTCGAGCAATTGTCGAAGGCCGGCCGGATGGCCGGCCCGCATGCTGATCTGTGGCTCACGCAGTGGCCGGATCTGGCGCAGCAGGACGGCCCTGAATTCGCGGGACAGGTCATATGATTTTCGTCACCGTCGGCCATCAGATGCCGTTTGACCGCATGATCCGGTTAGTGGATACATGGGCCGGTCAGCAGCCGGACACTGACATCATGGCGCAGATCGGTACCAGCGACTTTGTGCCCCAAAACATGGAATACCAAAAGCTGCTCAGCCGGCAGGAATTTGATGCCTGCCTGCAACGCTGCAGCGCGGTGGTTGCCCATGCGGGCGCCGGTACCATTATTCAGGTCCTGGGGTGCAACAAACCCTTGCTGGTGTTCCCCCGGCTCGGCCGGCTGGCGGAGACCCGCAACGATCATCAGATCGGCACCGCACGCCACTTCGCCGACCAGCAACAATTGCTGGCTGCTTTCACGGAGCAGGAGTTTATACAGAAGCTGGACGAACTGGCGCTGTTTCGCCCGGCCCGTGCGGTCGGACCCTACGCCTCGCCCGAACTGCTCGAGCGGCTCAGGTCTTTTATATAAGTCGCAAGTTTGGCGGCCTCGGTATCTATCAGATGCCGTTCCCGCACCCGTTCACGGCCCTTGTTGCCCATGGCCGCCAGCACCTCCGGCGCGCTGCTGAGTAGTTCTTCCATGGCATCGACCAGTTCGCCGGTCGCACCTGCCGGGATCAGCCAGCCGTTTTCACCGGGCCGCACCAGCTCCGGAATGCCCGCCACGTAAGTCGTCAGAACAGGGCGGCCGGCGGCCATGGCCTCCATGATTACAATGGGCAACCCTTCGGCAAAACTTGGCAGCACCAGCGCACGGGCACGCTGAATTTCCTCGCGCACTGCCGCGCCACTCAGCGACCCGGTCAGTTCGACATGTTGCTCCAGATTGTGCTCGCGGATAAAGGCCTCGAGCTGCGTTCGCAGTTCGCCGTCACCAATCAGGACAAGCCGGAATTCGCGACCCCGGCCGGCCAGCTCGCGGGCAGCCTCAAGCAACAGCAATTGCCCTTTTTGTTCATTCAGCCTGCCGATACAAACCAGGCGCGGCGCGGTAGGAAACTCCGCCGCATCCGCCACGAAACTGCTGCTGTCCAGACCACAGTGCACAACTTTTATTTTCGCCCAGTCGGCCGGGTCTACCCAGCGGCACAATTGCGCCCTGCCATACGACGAAATCGTCACGGCGAATGCCGCTGCTTTGACTTTGGCGCCGAGCTTGAGCCCTTCGGGCTTATCGAATTCTTCGGGGCCATGCACGGTGAAACTGTAGGTCGGACCGCCCAGCACGCGCGCAAGCATGACGATCTCCGCCGAATTGGTACCAAAATGCGCGTGCACATGCGTGGCTGCAAACTCTTCCAGCCACTGCACCAGCGTGCAGGCCTCGACAAAATAGCCAAGATGAAACGGCAGCGGCCGGGCGCCGCGCCAGCCCATGCACAACGCCAGCCACAGGGCGGCAAAAAAGGCCCGCGGTGACTGCAGCAGGCGGCGTGCCGTCTGTGCCAGCAGCGCCACCGGTTTTTGCCTGAGAATATGCCGGGTACGATCACGCTCGCTGATATCCGCAGCGTCTACCAGCACCTCTTTGTGACCGTGCAGGGCGACGCGCAGCACTTCAAAGCCCTGCCCTTCGAGCGCGAGTATCTCGCGACGAATAAACGTGTGGCTTACGGCGGGGTAGCGATTGACGAAATAAGCAATTCGTTGGGTCATCCGGTAATACTAACCCCGACGAACCGCTATTGCGTCAACGGAAGTCCCAACTTGGCGCAGGCTGATATGGATTGTGCGGGTTATTCTCCAGCACCCAGTTTGACCGCGGCTGCCCGGGACTGAACCATGTGGCCCGATCGGAATACAGCGTGTTATTGCGCAGATAAAACATCTGCGGTCGGTCACTGTCGTGGGTCACATTGCCCGCGTACAGCGATGCATTGTTGTCGCCGGGCTGATAAATAGTGTTGTTTTCAAACCAGACCGTACCTATACCCGAACTGGCGCCGGAGGTGCCGCCGTCTTCCGCACCAAGTGAACCCGTGCCGCGAACAGCCACGCGGGCACCGTCAATCTGATTGCGGGCGATATAAATATAGTCGGCCGGCCGTTGCCCATCGCCACCGCCATGCACACGCAGCGCATGATGGCTGCTGCCCGATTTCTGCAGCCGGTTGTCGACCACCACGTAGCGCAGCGCGCTGTGCGAACGCATATTCGACTGTGTCGTGCCGTAGGTATGGATGTGATTGTTGGCGACCACAAAGTCAACCACTTCATGGAAGTTGCCCATGGCATAGGCACTTGCCGTTATCGACGAATTCAGAACAGCGACGCGGGTGCCATGAAACTGGTTCTGGTTCGGCGCGCCGGTGTCATCCGTCAGAATGCCGTCAAAAATAAGGTCGGAAATGTTGTCGTTCCAACTGCCACCGGTATTCACGGTACGAATGCGTCCCGACCGCGCCGGCGAGGCGCGAAAATGCAGGCGGCGGGCCGTATTGTCCAGGCTCAGCGTACCGATCTCCACGCCCGGCTGAATAACAATTTCCTGATCCTGCGTACCAAAAGTCTGGTTCCCGTAATTACCGGGCTGCAGTATCAGGCGGCGACCATTGACCTTGTTGGCGGATATCGTCGCCGGTGTAACCGTGACTTCATTGGTGATGTTCGGCAATACCGGCGTATTAACGGTGAAAGGAACACCCGCCAGTGCATCCGACAAATCGTAACTGCCGCCGGTGGCCGGGGGCGGCGTCGGCGGCGGCGGAGCCGTTTCGGGCGTCTCCACACAATCCGGATTGTTGTCGCCATCCACGCAAAACAATGGTGGAGGGTTTGGTGTTGCCGAGGCGACAGCCCAGATACCTGATACCAGCAACAACCCGACGAAAGTGCGCCACTGGCGCAGCAGCGATTCAATTCGCATAAAGTCACCCAATCTTCTTTCCGCGGCGTCAGTCTAGCACGCAGTATTTTGCCGCCAAGTTACAGCCGCTCAAAATGTGAACTGCGTCACTTTTACACATTGCAGCAAAATTCCCTGCCGATATCATCAGGACACTGTCAGGTTGCACCGGCAGCAATGCTTGAACATAAGTTCCTGCCTTTGGCGGGTAAGTTCCGCTATCATGACGCGCAGCAGAAAACGGAGATTCGACGGTTGGACATGCAGACTCAGGATACACAGATTCAGGAAGCCATCGGCAAGGCGGTGGCCCGACTGAATGAAATGCTGGATGCCGACAACCGGTTGAGCGCTGAAGCCGACACGGTGATTGCAGGGCCGGAAGGCCGGCTGGATTCCATGGGTCTGATCAACCTGCTGCTGTTTGCTGAAGAAGAACTTGGTCAGACTCTGGGCCAACCGGTCGATGTCATGAGCACTGTCGGTGACCGGGCCGCCAGCAGCGCCGCTTTTACCATTGGCGAACTTATCGAACTCGTGCGGCAAACACTGGCCCGCTAAACCCTTATGAATACGCATAGCGGCACGGCAGCCATGACCTGTGTGCTGATCTCCGACTTCAATGCCGCCAATTTGCAGAGCTTTTTGCAGGGCGGCAGTGAACAACCGCCAGTGCAGGTCGTTATGCCCGACTACGGTCAGGTCATGCAGACACTGCTGGATGCCAGTCATCCCTGCTGGCAACAGGCTGCAGACCTGGCAGTGATCTGGACCCGGCCCGAAGCTGTCATAGCATCATTCGGCGACGTGCTGCAGGCGAATGGCCAGACAACTGCCGGCCTGCTCGACGAAGTTGATCAGTTTGCCGAACTGGTTGCGGCAGCCGCCGGACGTGCGCGCAACGTGCTGGTGCCCACCTGGGCATATCCGGCCGGCCAGCGCGGCCTCGGGCCGATTGACCTGCGGCCGGGCGGCATAGGTTATGCGCTGAACCGCATGAACATGCGGCTTGCCGAGCGGCTGCACGAACATGCCAACGTTTTTGTGGTGGACAGCGAACGCTGGCTGGCGGCGCAGACGAACCCTGGGCTGGCCGCCAAATTCTGGTACGCAGCGAAAACTCCTTACGGTCCGGAAGTATTCCGGCTGGCGGCGCAACAGGTAAAAGCACTGCTGCGTGCCAGCGCCGGGCGCAGCCGCAAGCTGCTGATACTCGATCTGGACGACACGCTCTGGGGCGGCATCGTCGGCGATCTGGGCTGGGAGAATCTGCAGCTGGGCGGTCACGATCCGGTGGGCGAGGCTTTTCAGGATTTTCAACGTGGCATTAAAGCGCTGCAGAATCGCGGCATCGTGCTGGCCGTTGTCAGCAAGAATGATGAAGCCGTGGCTCTGGAGGCGATCGACAGTCATCCGGAAATGCTCCTGCGCCGCGACGATCTGGCCGGCTGGCGCATCAACTGGAACGACAAGGCACAGAATATCGCCGAGTTGGTTGATGAACTGAACCTTGGCATGGATGCCGCCGTTTTTATTGACGACAACCCGGCAGAGCGCGGTCGCGTCGCCGAAGCACTACCGGAGCTGCTGGTGCCTGACTGGCCGGCAGACAAATTACTGTACCGGCATACATTGAATTCGCTGACCTGTTTTGATCCGGTATCCCTGAGCAGCGAGGATGCGCAACGGTCGCGTTCCTATGCTGCCGAACGGGAGCGTCGCCAAAGCCGCGCTGCAGTCAGTCTGGATGACTGGCTCGAAACGCTGGATCTCCGGGTTCGCGTGGAACCACTGGCTGCTGCCAACCGGCAGCGTGCCGTGCAGTTGCTGAACAAGACCAACCAGATGAACCTGCGCACCCGACGCATGACAGAAGATGAGCTGGACGCCTGGCTGGCGCAGGGTAACAGGCACTTCTGGACGCTCTGGGTGGCTGATCGCTTCGGCGATTCCGGGCTTACCGGGCTGCTCAGCATCGAACATGACAATGGCGTCTGCAGGGTTGTGGATTTTGTTCTGAGTTGCCGAGTATTCGGACGGCAGATCGAGAACCTGATGACTGCTTTCGTGGTGCGACAGGCCCAACAGCAAAATGCGACCAGCGTTGCTGCAGAGTTCCTGCCGACCACCAAGAACAAACCGACGCTGGAGTTTTTCAGTGAACGCAGCGGCTTTGCGGCCGACGGCAACAACATGTTCAGCTGGGATACGGCTGAACA
>JAUIEY010000285.1 GCA_030429685.1 Gammaproteobacteria bacterium | reverse complement strand
CGCACTTTGTGCTCGATGACATACCGGGCCATCAGTCCCCGTGCACGCTTGGCGTAAAAGCTGATCATCTTGTACTCGCCCTTCTTGTAATCCAGGAAAGCGGGCGTAATCAGGCGGGCTTTCAGCACCTTCTTCCTGATGACCCTGAAATATTCATTCGATGCCAGGTTCAGGACGATCGCCTCTTCCTTGCCTGCATCCAGTTCGTTCTGCAACAGGTCTGTCTGAAGGTTGCCCCAGAATTCGTAAAGGTTCTTGCCCCGGCTATTGGTGAAGCGGGTGCCCATTTCCAGCCGGTAGGGCTGCATCAGATCCAGCGGCCGCAATACGCCGTAGAGCCCGGATAAAATGCGCAGATGCTGCTGGGCGAACTTGAGTTCGGCGGCGGAAAAGTTCTCCGCCTGCAGCCCGGTGTAAACGTCACCCTTAAAAGCCAGCACGGCCGGTCTGGCATTGTCGCGCGTGAACGGCCGGTGCCATTCCAGGTAGCGCTCGTAATTCAGCACACCCAGTTTGTCGCTGATGTGCATCAGCGACGACAGCCCGTCCGGCGTCAGCACCTGCAGTTCTTTCACCAGCGCCTCGGCCTGCTCAAGAAAATCCGGCTGCGTGACGGTGCGGGTCTTGACGGGAGTGTCGAAATCCAGCGTCTTCGCCGGTGATATCAGGATTAGCATGCGTTTATTCTTACCGATCAGGGTGTTGCTGGTAAACCGTCCGAGCGGGCCATTCTATAGCTCTGGGTCCGGCGCAACGCGGCACACCGCAACGCCGCGGTTGCCGCCGGTGAACAGCCCCGCCAGCGCCGTCGGCATGGCCTCCAGCCCGTCAATGACGTGCTCGGTATTATGTAACAAACCGTCACGATACCAGCCGCGCAGCTCCGACTGTGCCTCGGCATAGCGCTCCCAGTAGTCAAAAAACACAAAGCCCTGCATGCGGGCACGCCTGCTGACCAGATTCCGATAGTTGATCGGTCCGCACGCGGCGTCCGGGTCGTAATCGGTAGCAATAAAACCGCAGATAGCAACGCGGGCGCGCATGGCAAGGTGTCCGAGCGCCGTATTAAGTATTTCGCCGCCGACATTGTCGAAAAACACATCAATGCCGTGTGGAAACAGTTCGGTCACTCGCGCCGCCAGGTCGTCGCGGCGGTAATTGATGGCGGCGTCAAAGCCCAGTGTATTGACCAGCCAGGCGCACTTTTCAGCAGTACCGGCGAGGCCGACGACTTTTGCGGCACCCATCAGCCGGGCAATCTGTCCGGCGGACGAGCCCACGCCGCCGGCGGCGGCCGAGATCAAAACGTGGTCGCCGGCTTGCAGCCCGGCGGCGTCGTGCAGGCCAAACCAGGCCGTGGCGCCGGCCTGCCCCAGCAGTGTCAGTTCGCTCGACAGCGGCAGCAGCGGTTGCTCAATCAGCCGCGTACTAAATACGAATTCCTTGCCGCGGGGTTGCTGAATTGAATAGTCCTGCCAGCCCAGCGAACCGACAAAAATACCCCCTTCAGGATAGTCGGGATGGCGCGAAGCAATAATCTGGCCGACTCCCCGGCCGCGCATGACATCGCCGATAGCGACCGGCTGCAAAAACGCTTCGCTGCCTGCATCCTGCAGATAGCCGCGCTGTGCCGGCCCGGGGGCAAGGCACAGAGTGCGCACCAGGAACTCATTGGCAGCCGGTTGCGGAACCGCTGCGGTCGTCCAGTTGAAAAGTTCCTCGCTGACCGCTTCGCCCGGTTGCGGATAGCGGGCAACCCGCCATTGGCGGTTATGTGCGGCTGCCATTTCTGTTGCTACAGCAATGCTTCGATGCGGGCGGCAAATTCCTCAGCCGTGTATTTGCCCTGCAGCCGCTCGCTCAGACTGCCGTC
>JAUIEY010000053.1 GCA_030429685.1 Gammaproteobacteria bacterium | reverse complement strand
TCGTACAACTCCTCCGGATCCATATCGCCATGAAATATATATTTCCACGCATCGGTGCGGACAGCCACTGAGGCGACATGCTGTGTAAACGCAGCCTGTCCCTGCGCGAAATCAGTCCGTAACAAATTATCGCCGGCCAATCGGTCCATGGGCTCGATACCTGCGAAACCCAGCACAGTGGGAAACAGGTCAATGAGTTCTGTCTGCGCCTGTATGCGTCGCGGCTGACAATAGGGCCCCGGACAGGGGAATTTCATCATCAGCGGCACCTGGGTGACTTCGTCGTAGATCGTATAGCCGTGACCCAGCATGCCATGCTCAAGAAACTCCTCGCCGTGATCCGACGTCAGGATAATCAGGGTATTGTCATACAGGCCGCGCTGGCGCAGGTCGTCCAGTACCCGCCCCAGTGATGCATCGAAGACCTGGATACCCTCGTCATATGCGGCCTTGATTTGCCGCAATGTGGACCGACTCACGACGGATTTTTCGCCGCCGATGACGCGCTCCGCGACATTTTCTATATAGCCCTTCTGATTGAAAAGCGGCGTCACTGCCCGGCTTGGTGTCACACCCACCAGCGTTTTCGAGCCATCGTAGGGCCAATGCACATCAAGATAGTGCAGATAGGCAAAAAACGGCGCATCGGCATGGCCGTTCAGCCAGCGCCGGAAATTTCGATTCAGCCACTCCGCACTTGATAATGAAAACGCCGCGCCCCGTTTTTCAATGGCAAGCTGCAGGACGCGCAGCGCATGCTTCCAGTCGAGCATTACCCAGTCGTAGGTCAGAAACCCCTGGGCAAAACCGAACAACGGGTGCAGATGATCATTGTGGCCGAAAGCCGCCGTCTGGTATCCAGCCGCGCCGAGATGTTCGGCCAGTGTGACGTGTTCGGGCACCAGCTGGGTAAATTTGACTTCGCCTGCAGTACGGATGGCATCGAGGGGATTCCGCGTATCAAACATACTGCTTGAGCCAATACTTGTATCACCCGCATAACGCCCGGTCATTAATGATGCGATGGATGGTTTAGTCCAGGATGCCTGTGACAGAGCCTGGGTGAACAACCATGAATCCTGCGCCAGGCCATCCATGTGCGGACTGATGTTTTTGTCGTAGTCATATGCGCCGAGTCGATCAGAACGCAGGGTATCGACAACAATAAGCAGAATATTTGGCGAATCGGGCGGCGGAGCGCGGTGCCAGATTGACGCCAATCCCCACGCAGACGCCAGCAGCAGCGCCATGGCGGCCGCCAGCCCGGCAGTGATTTTTGCATTGCCTGCCAGCGACAGCAGCATCCCGGCACGGCTCCGGCACCACTTCACACAGCGAAACCAGAGCTCAAGCGTACCCAGCAGCAGCGCCACGTTGACCACGGAACTGATGATCGAGCCGCTGTCTTGCAGCCACCGAGTATTAATCTGCCAGGCGATAAAACCACAGACCAGACCAACGGGTATGGCGACAATTGCCCCGCCGGCACCGGCACGCCAGCTTTTCAGACTTATGCGAGCCAGCGGCCACAGCACCAGAAAAATGAATGCAAGCCCGGCGACCAGCAACAGACCGTAACCGACACCGCTGAGCATATCGCCATACATAATCTGGCCGGCAAGATTGCGTAGCGGCGCCGACAAATAGTTGTTATCCAGAATGACGCTCATGCGGCCTGCCAGGGCCAGCAGCGCTGACGCCAGCAATACAGCCAAAATCAGATTGGCTGCAAATGTCCAGATGGTTGTTGATCGCGTGTCATTCATGCCGGATGTGTCTGCGAACCGGAAGCTTACGGAAGCGCGAGAGTATAATAAGCGTAAGGCTGGATTGAAATCGCCACGAGGTCGGACACCTGACATGCTCAGAACTATAAAAAACAGGCTGTTGCGCCTGCGCTATGGCGATCCCGTGATCGTTGTTTCCGGCCTGCCCCGCTCCGGCACCTCGATGTTGATGAATATGTTAACCGCGGGTGGCCTGAAAGCCGTGACAGACAAGCATCGCGAGGCCGACACCGACAACCCGCGCGGCTATTTTGAAGACGAGCGTGTTAAAGACCTGGCGACCGCCAATGACAAGAGCTGGCTGCGTGGTGCGCGCGGCAAGGCGATAAAAATAATTTCACACCTGCTGACGGAATTACCGGACGACAATTATTATCGTATAGTGTTTATGCGCCGCAATTTGCAGGAAGTTATTGATTCGCAGAACATCATGCTGGAGCGCCGCGGCGAAAATAATCCTGTCGAAGACAGCAAAGCCATAGAACACTATAAACGGCACCTGATAAATGTCAGGGTGCTGGCACGCATGCGAAACAACATCGAAATGCTGGAGGTCAATTATCAGAATGCTATCGATCACCCCGCGGCCACAGCGGCGGCAGTCAATCAATTTGCAGGAGGCGAACTGGATGAAAACCGCATGGCAGGCGTTGTCGATGCTTCGCTCTACCGCAACCGGCGCAGCTGAAATGCGGCATGGCCAGGCAGACTGCGCGCGCCACATTGCGTTGCTCATCGCCTGCTGCCTGCTGAGCGAAGCCGCTTTGGCTTACGTAGGCCCGGGCGCAGGATTTGCACTGATCGGCTCGTTTTTCGGTTTCATCATGGCGATTCTCGCCGGCACGGTTTCGTTGCTGATCTGGCCGTTCCGCGCGATATGGCGCGGCATCCGGCGGCGGCGTGTGCTGAAAAAAGCCCGCGTAAAACGGCTGGTGGTTGTCGGTCTGGACGGATTTGATCCCGAACTTGCGCAGCGCTGGATTGCCAGTGGCGATCTGCCCAACCTGAAACGATTGCAGGAATCGGGCAGTTTTTCGCGACTGCGCACCACTTATCCTTCGATATCGCCGGTGGCATGGTCATCTTTCATGACCGGCGTAGATCCGTCACGCCACAACATATTTGATTTTCTCGACCGCGATACCCGGACATACAAGCCACGGCTGTCCAGCTCTGACATCAGCGGCCCGGTGCGCACCATGCAGGTGGGCAACTGGGTTATCCCGCTGGGCAAACCGCTGATCCGCAATATGCGCAAGAGTCGTGCGTTCTGGAGCATCCTTGGTGATCATGGCGTGCCCTGCAATATTTTGCGGGTACCGCTGACCTTTCCGCCGGAAAAATTTGCCGGCGCCATGCTGTCCGCGATGTGCGTGCCTGACCTGCGCGGCACACAGGGCTCGTTCACCTATTTCACAACATCGGCCGAAGAGGCTCAGCAGTCGGAGATGTCGCTGGAGGCTACCGGTGGCCAGCGGATCCTCATCCATGAGGAAAACGGCGAGTATCAGGCGTCGCTGCCCGGTCCGGATAACAGCATGGAAAAACATCACAAACCGCTGGAGCTGCCGTTCAGCATTCGCCTGGATCGCGACAAGGAGTCGGCGGTATTAAAGATCGGACGCCAGAAGCACAAGCTGAAATTGCGCGAGTATTCGCCCTGGATACGGCTGACTTATAGTCCGATGCCAGGCGTGAAGGTATTCGGTATAGCGCGTTTCTACATTACGCAGATGGAACCGCACTTTGGCTTGTACGTGACGCCTATCAATATCGATCCCGGCAAGCCGGCCTTTCCGATTTCCTGGCCCACTTATTATTCGGTTTACCTGTCCAAGCTGATCGGACAATTTGCCACTTTGGGGCTGGCGGAGGACACCTGGGCTCTCAATGAACGCGTGATCGATGAAGACGCATTCTTGAAGCAAACGCTGGACCATCACAACGAACGCGAGAAAATGTTTTTCAATGCATTGAAGAAATCGCGTGAAGGGGTTGTAGCCTGCGTGTTTGACGGCACTGACCGCCTGCAGCACATGTTTTTCCGTTATCTCGAAGAAGATCACCCGGCCAACGCCGGCAAGGACACGGAAAAATTCAAACATGCCATCCGCGATATGTATATTTCCGCTGATGATCTGGTCGGTCGCGTCATGGCGGAATGCCGCGAAGGCGATGCCGTGATGGTAATTTCCGATCATGGCTTCCAGTCGTTCCGCCGCGGCGTCAATCTGAACAGCTGGCTGCGCGACCAGGGTTTGCTGACTCTTAAAGACGATACCGGGCTGAGCGGCGACTGGTTCGACAATGTGGACTGGAGCAAAACCAAGGCTTATGCCTTCGGCCTGGGCGGCATCTACATCAATCAGTCCGGCCGCGAAGCCGACGGCATCGTCGCGCCCGGCGCCGAATGCGCGGCCGTAAAACAGCAGATCATTGCAGGACTCACTGGTCTGCGTGACGGCGACACCGTGGCAATCAATGATGTATTTGACGTCGACCGGGTGCATTCAGAAGGCCCCTATCGCGCTGCCGGACTGGATCTGATCGTGGGCTACAACAAGGGCTACCGGGCTTCCTGGGAGGGCGCAACCGGCCAGGTTACCGAGGCCGTATTCTGCGACAACACCAAATCATGGAGCGGCGACCACTGCGTTGATCCGCGACTGGTACCCGGCGTGCTGTTCTCCAGTCTGCCTATCGAAGCGGAAGATCCCGGCATCATGGATATGGCCCCTACCATATTGACGCTGTTTGGTGTCGATGTTCCACAGCACATGACCGGAGAAACTCTGCAGGTGCAGACACCGGACTCCGCAACCGCATGAAACTGGTGCCGGCACTGACTGCAGTCATGTGCTGCAGTATCGTTACCAGCCCGGCGCTGGCCGCCAAACGCATGATCGTGCTGGGCGTGGACGGCATGGATCCGGTATTTCTCAGCGAGATGATGGCGGCCGGCGAAGTACCCAACCTCGCCCGCATGGCTGAGACCGGTGGCTTCAAACCACTCGGCACCAGTATCCCGCCGCAAAGTCCGGTGGCGTGGTCCAATTTCATCACCGGCATGAATCCGGGCGGGCATGGAATTTTCGATTTCGTTGCGTTGGACCGGAACACCCTCGCACCCTATCTGTCCGCAGCCCGGGTCCAGCCCTCGCGCATGCCCACACTGTCGCTCGGCAAATGGCGCGTACCGCTGGGCAGCGAAGCGACTATGCTGCTGCGCGATGGGCAGGCTTTCTGGGAGGTACTGGACGCAGCCGATATTCCGGCAACAGTTTTTCGGGTGCCGGTTAACTATCCGCCTATACCTTATGGCCGGGAATCTTTGTCCGGCATGGGCACGCCCGACCTGCTAGGCACACCAGGCACGTTTTCTCTTTACACCACAGCAGCACAACGGGATATCGAAGAACTGTCCGGCGGCGTGGTCCACCGGGTAAAAGTTGCGAACGGTCGTTTCAGCGCCGTAGTGCTGGGCCCCGGCAATGCCTTTATTGACGGGGCGCCCGCCAGCAAAGCCACTTTTGACGTACATATTGATGCTGACAAACAGCTGGCGCTGGTCGAATTTTCGGGATCACGTGCGTTGTTGAATACCGGCGACTGGAGCGACTGGCTTGAGGTCAGTTTTGACCTCGTGCCCGGCCTTGTCAGTGTGCCGGGAATGGTTCGGCTGTACCTGAAGTCCGTCAGTCCGGAAGTCGAACTGTATATGAGTCCGGTCAATATTGATCCGCGCAATCCGGCGCAGAAAATTTCCGTACCTGATGACTACGCCACCGATCTCGCTGCTGCCGCAGGGCCTTTTTATACCCAGGAAATGCCGGAAGACACCAAGGCGCTGTCCGCAGGCGTTATTTCGCCAGAGGAATTTATTGAGCAGTCCGATCTGGTACTTGGCGAACGCTTCCGGCTGTTCCGCCACGAATTGCAGCGCTTTGCCGACAATGCCGGCGACCGTTTCATGTTTTTCTATCTGAGCAGTGTTGATCAGCGCAATCATATGCTGGCGCGCGAGCAGGATCCGCTGCATCCGTTTCATCGTGAGGACACCCCGTTGGAACTGCGCGAAGCCATGCGGCACGTCTATCGCGAAGTGGATGCGCTGGTTGGCTGGGCACTGCAAAATGTGGATGAAGAAACCGTATTCGTGGTGATGTCTGACCACGGTTTTGCGCCGTTCCGCCGGCAGGCCAATCTCAACAGCTGGCTAGAGCAACAGGGCTATCTGGCAGTCAAAGACCCGGGTCGGCGCGACAGCGCGGACTGGCTGCAGAACATTGACTGGAGTCGCACCAGAGCATTTGGCATCGGGCTCAATTCACTCTATATCAACGTGCGTGGCCGCGAACGCAGCGGCATTGTAGAACCCATCAAACGCCAGGCTTTAGCGAGGGAAATTGCCACCAAGCTGGCTGCCTGGCAGGACCCGGAGAACGGCGCGTTTGTGGTCACCCAGCCGCTGCTGCGCGAAGATGCATACAGTGGTGAGCACATTGATGCCGCGCCGGACATTATTGTCGGCTACGGTCGCGGCTACCGTGCCTCATGGGCTACCAGTACGGGAAAAATACCGTCCGTGCTGCTGGAGGACAATGACCGCGCCTGGAGCGGCGATCATTGCATGGATTCCCGCGAAGTGCCGGGGGTCTTGCTAAGCACCAACCCCCTCGGCAACGGCGAACTGGACCTGCGTGACCTGCCGGGCTCGATATTGCGCTTTTTCGCCGTCGAACCCCCAACGCAAATGCAGCATCGCAATGCTTTCTAGAAAAATCGCCTCAACACTGATTGCAATTTACTACTCAAGGAGACTGTTTTGCTTGGAGCGAAAAAGAAAATAAAAATTGACAAGGACCTGTGGGAAAAAATCAGCGTCATTGCCAAGGCCGCAGGGTACTCGTCAGCTGACGAATTCGTCATTCATGCGCTGGAAAAGGAAATGGCCGAATTCGAAGACGCGGAAACCGATGAGGAAATCCGCAAAAAACTGCGTGGCCTCGGGTACATCAGCTAGGTTGCCGTGACCGTCTGGACGTTTATAAACCGGATTTATTCGACAGTCTGCGAGCCCTGGTTCGCGGTGCTTGCCGGCCTGCCTGAGACACTGCAATTGTTTCTGACGGCACTACCGGTGACCACTGTGGCTTTACTAAGCTTTCGCTACTGCTCGGATCAAGAAGGCATTGCCACAGCCAAGGAGCGCATCAAGGCCTACCTGCTGGAACTCTGGCTATACAAAGATGATCTGCGCGTCATGCTGGGTGCGCAGGGTGCGGTATTCGGTTACTCGCTGCGCTATCTGGCCCTGGCGTTGCTGCCGGTGGCCATCATGCTGATTCCGCTGGCGCCGGTGATCGCGCAGCTGGAATCGCACTATGCCTACCGTTCACTGCAGCCGGGCGAAAGTATCATCCTGACAGCGCTGGTGGGTCCGGACATAGCCGCCGACGTTGCCGAGTCCGCGACACTCAGCGTACCGCCGGAACTGGCCGTCCAGACGCCGGCTCTTTTCCTGCGGGATCAGGGCAAGCTGTTGTGGCGCATCGGCGCATCACAACCCGGCGAGTTTTCCATCGGTCTGGAACTGAACGGCACGCAGGCCTCGCAGCGCGTACTGGTCGAACAACCCGGCCGGCCCCTGTGGCCGGCGATTTACCGGGCCGATGACTGGCACAGCCTGGGCAGCCCGGTTGAACAGGCCCTGTCGCCCGACTCGGCGATTGCGCAAATGACGCTGGATTACCCGCCGGCCCGGGACAATTTCGGCGGCCTGTCCAGCGCCACATGGATACTGTTTCTGTTTACGCTGATAATCGGCTTTGCGCTGCGCAACCGGTTTGGCGTAACTTTCTGAATCTTGCGCTCAGCATCTATCCCGCTCCCTTCGTCTAGCGGTCAGGACGCGGCCCTCTCAAGGCTGAAACACGGGTTCGATTCCCGTAGGGAGCGCCAGTTAAACCACCCCAAATAAAAAAGGCCCCGCATTGCGGGGCCTTCTGGCATTACTGCCAAATTGCTTTACCAGCACTTGTCCAGATCGTTGTTGGCTGCAAACGCAGGACCCGGTCCGGCATAGCGCCGCCCGGCAGCATCAATTGCAAATACGTCGCAATCGCTGTCAGCCGACTGACCGCCCTGCGCCGTTGCAACCGCCGTAAAGGTAGTCGCATTCGAAGCCGTAATAGCCAGGTTGTAATAACCCGAATCCGTCGTCGCACGCATGCCCAGCCCGTTGGGCGGATCCTGCGTAAGCTGCGCATTGGTCGCGTAGGTATTGTTATTCAGATACCAGCGCTCCTGATTGGCGGCCAGTTGCAACAGCACCGACTGCCCTTCTGCGCGGTTGGCGCGCATGGTGTACTGCCGGTAGGACGGCACCGCCACTGACATCAGTACGGCAATAATCACCATTACCACCATCAGTTCCACCAGTGTTACGCCTGTCATGAACTTACGCATAGTCTCTATCCTTTGTGGCTGGACCTGGAGCGCTATTGCGCTCCGTCCTGGGTCCAGTAGCTGTGTTTGAGCGGGTCGCCGCCGGGAGCTTCGGGGCATTCGCCGGCACTACACGCTACAACCTTGCCCTCTTCCTTGCCATCGCCATCGGAGTCCTCCGGCACATAGTACAGCTGCACCTGCGGAGCGATACCGCCCTGCTGCAACTCGATGAACTCGACATCTTCCCATTGCGATTCACCGGTATAGAGGTTAATCGCATACAGACGGTTGACGCCGGCCACGGCATTACAGGCGTTGCCGCCGGAGCCTGGAGCAAAAGACGTAAAGTAAATCACACCGTCGAATGTGATGGAGCGGCCCAGCACCTTTTCACCGCCGGAAGCCACCATGTCCAGTGACCAGCCGCGTGCTGAGGAACCGATGTCGATACTCTGACTACCGGTGATATCAACCATCTCGTCAATAAGCACCGGATTGTCGTAGTCATCATTTTCGGGCACGTAGTTAACCGCGAAATCGCGTATCGAGAAAAAGCGCTCATCGATATTGGTGTTGAGCGGGTGCGCACGGTAGCCCGAACCGATATTGACGGCCACAAAGCGCGGATAACCGGCCTGGTTTACGTCCACGATATCAGCCTGGGCGTAGAAGCGGCGCAGGTCGGCAGCAGTGGGCGTATTACCCGCCTCGGCCACCGCGGCAGCACCCAGGTCGGCGATCATGCCGCCCTTGGCCAGCGCAGCACCGCTGTTACCGTTAATAATATCGATGCGCCAGACCCGGCCGCCCATGTCGCCGAAATACAGGCGACTGGCCAGTCCGTCACCGTTCACGTCCACGACCCGAATCGGCGCCGGAATGGCATGTTCCATGTCATCCAGCACCAGGTCATGCGAACCGCTCTGACCGGCACTCCAGAGCAACTGGCCGGTTTCGATATCGATCATGTATACGGCATTGCCCTGGTTGTCGACCCGGTAGCCCGAGTTGTCCTGGCCGGGATCATAGCCGCCGCCGACTATGACCACGTCCCTGACACCACCGCCGGTACGCACTTTGGTGTGCTGCGGCGTCGACCAGGTCTGGCCAAGCTCAGCAAAACCGGGTGTGGACGAATCGATCTCCCACAACAGTTCCGGGTTGTTGCGATCGGTCACATCAACCGCAAAGTAGGCATCGCCGCCGCGGCGCATGCCGAAAATCAGCACCACGCGTTCGCTACCCGTGATACCGCCCTGCTTGTCGTCATTCAGGGTGGCTGCGGTTATTTCACCATCCAGACCGTAGATGCGCTGCGAGGAAACGGTGTCCTCGTAGTGGGCCTGCATCAGTCCCAGCAGGCGGCTGGGCACGAAAGACCAGAGCTCTACGCCGGTTTCCGGATCAATGGCATGCAGGTAGCCGTCGTTGGTTGCGGTGTAGACAACCATGTCGGGATTTGCAGCGGTACCGCCGTAGATCACCGGCACCGGCGGCACATGCAGCGGGTCGCCCATTTGATGACGGGTATCCAGAATATCGTCGTCATCATCTGCGTCAAACAGGTCCATGCCGCGCATCCACAGGATAATGCGATTCCGGTCGCTGATCGGCAGGCCATCCGGATGATCGGTCGGCAGAAAGTTCGTTTCGCTCGCACCGCCCAACATCTGGCCGGTGATAGCCGCATTGTTGACTGAAACTGCGTTGCCGACGCTGGTCAGCACGCCACCGGCCAGGTTGGTATACAGATTGCGCTCGCCATCAGCATAACCGGGCAATTGCAGCGCGGCGCCGCCGGCTGCCGGCCGGTCGCCGTCAGGCGCTGCCGACCAGAAGCTTTGGGCAGTGCTGGCAAAAAAGCCGGTCGCCGGATCCACGGCCGGCTGATCATTGGCATCAATAAAGCGTCCGTTACGGAACTCATATTTCTTCAGGTTGCCCGGCCAGTGCACGGTGGATGACGGGTTGAACACCGACACGAACACATCATTGAGGTTCTGCGTCCGGTTAAAGGCGTTCACCGGCACCGACGGCGCCGTAAAGGTCGAGGCATCATCAAGAATCGACACCACAAT
>JAUIEY010000052.1 GCA_030429685.1 Gammaproteobacteria bacterium | reverse complement strand
GCCGGCAAAATCCATAAAACCGCGCTGCGCCAGCCAGCCGCCGCCCCAGACCCAGTAAGTCACCGGCGCATAAACCAGCAATAACCACAGTGCGGAAAAAACAATCATGGCGCTGAAACGAATGCGTTCGGCAAAGCCGCCGACAATCAACGCCGGGGTGATGATCGCAAAAGTCATCTGGAACATGACGAATACCGTTTCCGGGTAAGTACCCGACAGCGAATCGGTGCCGACCCCCTGCAGAAAAACTTTCCCGAAACCGCCCAGCCAGGAACTGCCGCCTTCGCCGAAAGCCATGGTGTAGCCGACTATGAACCAGAGCACCGATGCCATGCAGGCAATGGCAAAACACTGCATAAGCACGGATAGAATGTTTTTGGTGCGCACCAGCCCGCCGTAGAAAAGCGCAAGCCCGGGCAGAGTCATAAACAGCACCAGAGCGGTGGAAGTCAGCATCCAGGCCGTGTCGCCCGAATCCAGCCCGTCCGCCCGCAATGGCTCCGACAGCAATGCCAGCAGCGCAATACCCGCTGCCCGGCGAAAATTAACCTTCATGATTTCCCCCTGAGACCGGCCGCGAGATACTAGAGCGCGCCATCACCTGTATCACCGGTACGTATACGTATGGTTTGTTCGATACTGGTAATAAATATCTTGCCGTCACCCACTTTGCCGGTGCGCGCTGCCGCGATAATGGCTTCCGCTGCCCTTTCCGCCAGATCGTCACTGACGGCTATTTCAATTTTTGATTTGGGCAGAAAATCAACAACGTATTCGGCCCCCCGGTATAGCTCCGTGTGTCCGTGCTGACGCCCGAAGCCTTTGACTTCGGTCACCGTCATGCCACTTACGCCGACTTCAGCAAGCGCGTTACGCACGTCATCCAGACGAAATGGTTTAATGATGGCTGTGATCAGCTTCATGCAAGGCCCCCGGTCTTGTTATTTGTTGTTGGCTGAGCAGAATAGCCCAACCCGAGCGCTGATTATTCTAGCCTAATTCGATTGAGAGTTGACGCATGGCAAACAAATCCATCGACCTGCGGTACGCGACATCGCCGGACTGGATTAAAACGGTTCTAAGTGACTTTGACAGTTTCCTGGTCGATCATGCGTGCTGCGAGCGCAAAGCCAATGCACTGCTCATGAGCATGATCGCCAAATACCCTGATCGGCAAGGCATTATTGCGCAGCTTATAAAGCTGGCGCTGGAAGAACTGGAGCACTTTGCCGAAGCCTATGCCTTCATGGAAAAGCGCGGCCTGCAGTTCGGTAAGGATGAACCCGATCCCTACGTAAACCAGCTACTGGCGGCCGCGCGTCATGGGCGCGATGAACGATTTATTGATCGTATGCTGATTTCATCCATTATCGAGCGGCGTGGCGCCGAGCGTTTTCGCATCGTTGCCGAACATGTCGATGATCCGGATCTTGCGGAATTTTACGGGCGCCTGTGGAAGAGCGAGGTCAAACATGCCCACGTATTCGTGCACATGCTGCACAAGGAATACGACGCGAAAATCATTGACGCCCGCCTCGACGAACTGACCGCTCTGGAGGCACAGATTTGCGCCGGGCTGGCATTGCGTCCGGCGCTGCACTAAGCATGAGCTTATGAAACGTCGGCACTTCATCAAGGCATCGCTCGCCACAGGCGGCATGGCGGCTTTTCCCGGACTGATCCTCGGCGCGGCCAACCGTTTGCGCGTTGGTTCCGATGTGGCGGCTATCACCAGCAACGGCGGAGAAACCACGCTTGCCAGAGGCCTGATCAGGGATTTTGCTGACAGTCTGAATGGTCCTTTGTTGCTGCCGGGCACCGATGGCTACGATGCCGCGCGGGCGCTCTGGAACGGCATGTTCGACCGCAAGCCCGCACTGATAGCAGAGTGCAGCGGCGCAGCGGACGTGGTGCATGCGGTCAATTTTGCGCGCGAAAACAATCTGCTACTGGCGGTGCGCGGCGGCGGGCATAGCATTGCCGGCAAGTCAGCCTGTGAAGGCGGCCTGATGATCAGCTTGAAACGCATGAACGGCGTGCGGGTTGACCGGCAACGACGCAGGGCCAGAGTCGCAGGTGGGGCTGTGCTGCGCGACCTCGACCATGAAACCATAGCGCTGGGCCTGGCAACTACGTCGGGAACGGTTTCGCATACCGGCGCCGGTGGCCTGACTCTGGGCGGTGGCATCGGCCGGCTGTGCCGGCAGCACGGGCTGACCAGCGATAACCTGATATCGGCTGACATCGTGACGGCCGACGGCCGCTATCTCCGCGCCAGCGAGCAGGAGAACGCTGAGTTGTTCTGGGGCCTGCGGGGCGGTGGCGGCAACTTCGGCGTTGCCACGTCATTCGAATACCAATTACATCCGTTCGCCAACGAAGTGCTCGGCGGTGTCATCCTGCATCCGCTTGAACGGGCCAGCGAGGTCCTCAAGTTCGTCAATGATTTTTCGCGACAGGCGCACCGCGAACTGTCTCTGAGCGCTAATCTTCTGGCGATGCCAAACGGACGGGGGTTTGTTTCAATTAGCGCAACCTACAGTGGTGACCTGCGCAAGGGCGAGCGGCACCTGGCCCCGCTCATCAACTATGGCAAGCCCATACGCATGGGCCTGCAGCGAACCCTGTACTCAAGATTGCAGGTTTCCAATGATCGCGTGCTGGCCTATGGGCGCAAGTACTATATGAAGTCGGGCTTCGTGCCGGAGATTTCTGCGGGCTTTGCCAATGAACTGGTGCAGCGCCTGGAACCGTCATCACAACGGGAGATGGTGATCGTACTGACCCAGCTGGGCGGCGCAATCCGGGATCTGCCCGACGATGCGACGGCTTATGCGCACCGCTACGGAGAGTTTGATCTGATGGTCGGCGCGGCCTGGGATGACCCTGGGCATTCACAGGACAATGTCGCCTGGGGGCGCGACTATTTCGGCGCGGTGCAGGAATACACCGAAGGCTTTTATACCAACAGCCTGATGGATGAAAGCGCGACCCATATTAACGCCAACTACCGCGGCAACTATCCGCGCCTGCTGGCGCTGAAAAACACCTGGGATCCGCACAATCTGTTCCGCCTGAACGCCAATATCGCCCCCACTGCGGGAGCCGGCGAGGTCACTCAGGGCGCAGGCTGACCCGCTTCGAGTACCGACCAGACCCGGACAGCAGCCGTGGATACCGGCTCGGTGGGATTGGCCTTGCAGTAGTCGACAAATACGCCGGTCAGGCTGGCAAAATCCCAACCACCGCCATCCGGAATTTTGTCCAGCATGGCATCAATATTGGATCCGGTTTTGGCAAACACATAGCCCTGCACCCAGGTCAGCACGTGGTGCTCCATGCCGGTGGGCCCGTTGTAGTGCATCTCATTGAACAGCGCACAATCGGTAGCGCCAATGTCACTGACGCCGCCCATGCCGGGATGAATCCTGATCCGGCTGTCCGACGGGTCCGCTATCGAAGCGGTGGTAAACAGACCGGCGACCAGCAGCAAAAATATACGCCTTACCATTCCTGCAACTCCGAGGGTTTTTTGGGTGCCTTGTAAATCAGCACGGACAACACTGTGAAAGCCGCCAGAATTGCCAGCACCTCCACTATGTATTTGCTGGGTTCCAGCCAGACTTCGGTCATCAGACCCCAGCCCGACATGATTTCAACCGAAATCCACAGGATATTCGCTGTCGGAATACCATAGCGAATGGCGGTCGAAGTGCGCCGGTATTTGATAAGACGACTAAAGCAAAAGCCACCCCAGGCAATGGACACAAATACTGAACCCAGCTCGGCAACAAAAGCGTCTTCACCATAGCCCACGAAAGCCGGATCAAAGACCAGCAGGTTCCACGCATAGCAGAACCAGGTTACGTAAATGGTTTCCATGAAAGTAATAATCGCGTAATTGCGATCGCGGGCCGTCTTGGTGCTGGGACCCAGTCCTTCGCGCAGTTTCAGTTTTTTCTGAATCCACACGAACATGTTGCAGCGCGTGTCTTTATCAAAAATGTAAAACACCAGCATGAACATCAACACACCGGTGGTGGCGGTCATGATCAGGTATTCAGGTTCTGTACTCACCCCGCCGTCAACCCGCGGCATCATGCCGAAGTTTTTGCGGCCGTAATACATGTAGAACAGTTCGACCCAGGTCATCCAGATGATGATGCCGACGAAAAAGCCGGTCCAGGTGGCGAAGTTTTCGCTTTTTGACTTGACGCCATACCAGAGCCAGACGACGGATGCGGCACCGATAAACAGCTGCGCGATGTAGGTCAGGTCATGGCCAAGCGCTTCTTCGATGGCGCGCATCACGGCATGAGCCAGTCCAATACCCAGCAGCATTGCAATAAGGCTGAATATTCCCACCCATGGCGCGCGCCACAGCCGCGAGCCTCCTGCTACTGCCTTAGTCGCATCACTCATAAACGATCACCCGTCAGTCCCGTTGCAGGCCTACATAAGGCGATAAAGTATACATATATGTATACTTTTTAACAGCTATATCGAAATGCTAGTAGACGCGGTAACCACCATGCCGGGCGCGGCTGCGGGTGTCGATAAAATACCAGCCGGCGGCAACGCCCAGCACCAGCGCCAGCAGCGATATAACGATCAGCCAGCTCAATGGCACGCTGCTGCCGTAGCTGGACAGCGTGCTTTCCAGCGCATCATTGCGGCTGCGCAGGCTTTGCAGTTCGGCCTCGACAGCCGCACGTTGCTCGGCAGCGTTGCTGCTGCTGCCTTCCAGCTCCGCTACCCGGGACTGCCGGTCCGCCAGCTGCGCCTGCAGACTCTGCAGGCGCGCGGTGAGATCGGCGTTCTGGTTTTCCAGTTTGTTCAGCCGGGCGCGGGCCGGCTCTTCGGTCACCATATACAGCGATTTGATCCAGCCGCTTTGCCCGCCGGGCAACCGCACATTTGCGTACCTGCCCTTGCGTTCCAGGATTTCAAAACTGTCGCCGCTGCGAAGTTTCTGTATCGGCCGGCCGCTCATGTCCTCGCTGGCATAAAGTTCCAGCTGCAACATATCGGTGACATAGCCGGTCTCGGCCTGCGCACTCATTACCGCCAGCCAACCGGCTGCCACCCACACGACGGCTGCCGGAAAACGCCCTCTACTGCTCATATACCCACCTCAATAAAGCGGCCTGCGCCTCTTCTCCCGGACCTCGGTCAGCATCCGTGTAATTCTGCAAAATAACCACGACATAGTCGCGCCCCGAAGCCGCATGCACATAACCGGCAGTTGCGTAGACGTTGTCCAGCCTGCCCGTCTTCAGGTGCATCTGCCCGGTTGCCGGTTCCGCTCGGAAACGTTTGCGCAGGGTTCCGTCCATACCCGCCAGGGACAGCGATGACATAAATTCCGCGTACCAGGAACTGTCCGCGGCGCGCCGCAGAACCTGCGCCAGCCCGCGGGCGGTGATCCGGGTCTGCCGTGACAGCCCCGCGCCATTGTCCAGCCGCAGCCGCGGCAACTCCAGCCCCTGTCGTTGTAACGCCAGACCGGCTGCCTTGCGGCCCTTGTCCATGGTTGCAGGGGTACCAAACGCCTCGGCACCCAGAGTTAAAAACAGGTGCCGTGACATGACGTTGTTGCTGAACTTGTTGACGTAGCGAATCAGATCACCGAGCGGCGGCGATTCTACCCGTAAAAAAGGTTCGGCATCGGCAGAAAAATTTGCCAGTGCATCGGGCTCAACACGCAATGTGCCGGCCAGCGTGCCGCCGGTCTCCTCCCACAGCGAGCGGAATACCCCGTAGGCGAAACCCGGCCCGGTCAGGACCGACCGGGTCAGCGACCAGAGTTCACACTCGGCGCCGTAGTCACCGGAAACAATCAGACGATCCCGGGCCGCGCCGCCTTCCAGCTCCAGTTTCACGCCGTTGCGAAACCCGCCGCATTTGCCGGGCCGCAGCCGCAGGCGATTCTCCAGTGCCAGATTGGCCGGCATCGGATCGGCAAATACTTTGACGCGATCGGCTGCCGGTTCCGGCTGGAAGTACAGCCGCAGCGCCTGAAAATTGATTAGCAAAGCATCGGGAACCACGTTGTAGGCACGCAGGCTCTCGCCATCAAACAAGCCCGGATCACCATACTCATCGACGAATGCACTGTTATCAATGACCAGGTCGCCGGTTATTTTTCGCAAGCCGCGCAGTCTGAGCTGGCGCTGCAGCGACCACAGCCTTTCGGTAATCAGGTACGGGTCGCCATAACCCTTGAGAATCAGATCCCCCTGCAATACGCCGCGTTCCAGCTTGCCGTCCAGCCAGACCTCGGTCGGCCAGGTGTAGGCTGGTCCGAGCTCGGCAAGCGCCAGCCAGGTGGTCAGCAACTTGATCGTCGAGGCGGGATTAAAACCGGTCTCTGCATTGATGCTGAGCAAGGGTTCAGCAGCATCCAGTTGCTGTACGTAGAAACCTGCCGCCGTGTGCGGTACCGCATGCGCCTCAAGCACACGCCGCAATGGCTCCGGCGCGGCCTGCCAGGCCGGGTCCGCCGCCCCGAGGGGCAACGCCAGCAAACACAGGCACAGCCCGCGCAACCAGCCTGCCCCGGCCTTTGCCGACAATTTCATGATGCCTTGCGGCTGCGTTTCAGGCCCGGGGGTTTCTGCAGGCCCAGCGCGCGCATGCGATCACTCAGGGTGCTGGGCTTCAGCCCCAGCAGACTGGCCGCACCCTGTTCGCCAGATACGCGCCAGCCGGCATACTCGAGAGCGCGGCGGATATTTTCCCGCTGTTGGCGTTTCATTTCCCGTTCCGTGATGAAGCCGCGCTTACCCCGCGCGGCGCCCGCTGCCGGAAGTACGATAGCTTCGCTGTCAGACGCAACGGACGTCCCCTGCGTCGGCAAAGAAAGCTCCAGCCGGCTGTCATCCCGCGACAGGATAACCGCCCGCTCGATCAGATTCTTGAGCTCCCGGATGTTGCCTGGCCAGTCATAGTGCCGCATCTCATCCACCTGACTCTGGGTAAAGTTGGGCACCGGGCGACCAAAGTCACGACAGATCTGCTCCAGAAAATGCACCGCAATCTGGATAACATCGTCGCCGCGCTTGCGCAATGGCGGCACCTGCACGGGAAACACACTCAACCGGTAGTACAGGTCTTCACGGAAATTGCCGGCTTCAACTTCCTTTTCGAGATCGCGGTTGGTAGCCGCTATCACACGCACGTCGACCTGACGGGTGACATCTTCGCCCACTCTTTCAAACTCGCGCTCCTGCAGAACACGCAGCAATTTGCCCTGCAATTCCAGGGGGATTTCACCGACCTCGTCAAGAAAGATAGTGCCGCCGTCAGCCAGCTGGAAGCGACCGACACGATCCTTGTAGGCACCCGTGAACGCGCCCTTGGCATGACCGAAAAATTCACTCTCGAACAGTTCATGCGGTATGGAAGCGCAGTTGACCTTGACCAGAGGCGCCTCGGCCCGGCGGCTGCGGGCATGGATGGCATGCGCCACGAGCTCCTTGCCGGTGCCGGTTTCGCCGACGATCAGCACATTGGCCGGCGTATCGGCGACGGCCTCAATGCGCGCCAGCATGGCGCCCAGCGCCGGGCTTTCGCCGACAATCCGACCGAAATTCATCGACACTGAGACCTCTTCGCGCAGGTAGTCGCGCTCGCGTTCCAGTTCCTCCTTGAGCCGTGCTATTTCACCGTAGGCTTCGCGCAGTTTTGATTCGGCGCGGTTGCGCTCGGTCATATCCTTGGTGGCAACCAGCACCGTACGCGCGCCACGGATTTTATCGACCTCCGTATGGGCCGAACACAGCACGTCGAGCACCTCACCGCTCTTGGTCACCATCTGTCTAGGAATATTGTTGAGGTTGCCGGTTTCGAAAATCTCTTTGAGGCGGTTCTTGGATTGCTCGCCCGAATCGGCGCTGAGGAAGTCGAGAATGGAACGGCCGATGACCTCTTCACGGCCGTAACCAAGCTTGTCGAGCCAGTGGTTACTTACGTCGGTGATGCGACCCTCGGTATCGATGGTATGCAACATCGCCGGCGTCGAGTGATACAAGTCTTCGTAGCGTCGTTCCGCCCGGGCGAGCGCAGAAGCTTCGAAAAACACGGCGATGGAGTAGCGCGGTTCATCGTCGTCGTCATAGATCACCCGCGCCTTCATTAAAAATTCCAGACTGGTGCCGTCTTTGGCGATAAAACCAACCGAGACATGATCCAGTTTGCCGGTGCGACGAAAACCGGGCAGGTGTTCCTGACGAATGCGCCTGGCCGACTCCGGCGTAGCGATGTCTTCCGGCGAACGGCCACGCAGTTCGGCGGCCGAATAACCGGTGCGCTCCATCCATTTATCGCTGACTTCCAGAAAGCGGCCACTCTGGTCGAGCACGGCGGCCAGTATCGGCATGCGCGCAAACAGTTCTTTTTTTCTATACAGATTTCGGGCAGGTTTCTTCATGCCGTAAATATATACGGTTTTCCGTGATTTTAAAATGGCGATATTCCGTTATTCACGGATTATCGTTACAGCCTAAATCCTTAAGTATTTGATATTTATATAAATAAAAAGTTGGCACGCTTCCTGCAATAGTAGGGGCGTACCGCAGAAATGGTTTTGCGGACCAAACAGGACACAGCAATGAAAGGTCAGGCAAAAGCTTTGATTCCCGCTTTAATCGGAATCACTCCCCTGCTCCTGGCCGGAATCACGGGTTACGTGAAAAGCTCCGGTGAGCAGCAGACCACTCGAATTGCAGATGGCGGCACGGTGCTGGTTGGACAGCACCAGAGCATGGCACTGGCGGACTCTGTCCGCGCCGACGCCAGGGCAGCGGCCCAGGAGCTTAGCGACGGTGTAGCCGCGGATTTGGCCATCGAGTTGACGCGTTCGCCGTCAGTGCTGGTGGCTGCGTCAGACGCCGACGCTGAAGAGCGAGGCTGACAGTTTTTAGAGCTTTTCATCGACGAATCTCTAAATCGAGAACAACAACATCGACGCGAAGAAACTCCGGATCGCCGCAATCTCCTCCCCCCTTTGAGCGGCAAATCCGGAACCGATGACAGGCATGTCATCACCGCAGTGCGACTGGTAACCGCACTGCATCTCCCCCCGAAGGGGTCAGCATCAGCTGACCCCTTTTTTTTGGGGAGATGACTATTGGCCGCCGGTCACGTTGAAGTCAGTCACGAACACTGCATTTTCCGGCACAACAGTTTCCGGGATGCCCTTGTATTGGTCCGGCCCCAGATCAAATGACGACATGTCCATCACGTAAGTGGACAGATTTGACCGGCCGGTTTCGCTGCGGGCGAACAGCATTTTCTTGCCATTCTTTGACAGTGACGGCAGACCGTCGAAGCCGATGTTGTAGGTCAGCCTGACCGGTTCGCCGCCGGCCAGATCGCCGAGAAATACTTCCCAGTTGCGATCTACGATTCTGACAAACACGTAGTGACGACCATCGGATGCCGGATAAGGCGCCCAGTTCATGTCGCGATCAAATGTGCGCTGCCTGAGTTCGGTACCGTCGTGCTTGATGGTGAATACCGTCATTGGCGTCGGGAAAACCTTGCCGTACTCGGAACTCCGCCAGGCCCGAAACATGATGGTTTCATTATCAGGCAGGTAAAACGGGGCGCCCGGCTGCCAGTCTTCGGTAAAGGTGATTTGCTGTTCGTCGCTGCCGTCGGCACGCATCCGCCAGAGGTTCATGTTGCCGTCAATCTGACGGCCAAACACGATCCACTCACCGTTCGGTGATATAGAAACCTCGGCTTCGTAGTACTCATTGTTGGTCAGCCGGACAATGTTGTTGCCGTTCAGGTCGGAAGTATAGAGCTCCGCTCCCTGTGGGTAATCATCCTGGCTACCCCAGTCGCCCAGCGGCATATCCATGTGGTCTTTGGTTGACGTCCACACAATGCGTTTCTGATCCGGAAAAAAGTAGGAGCAGGCATCCTGACCGCGGTCATTAATACGCCGTATCGTTTTACCGTCATCGGTAAATATATAAGTCAGTGCGCCACCTATACGACTACCTTCCGGTTTCTGTGCATCCGGGTCCTGAGTCTGCGCAATAAGATGATAGTCGTCCGGCGCATAGTAGGCTTCGGCCGCCGCCGGAATATTCGGAATCCTGCGCACCGGCAGTTCCTTGCTCTTGTCCACGGGTTTGGCATCGGCGCCAGGCGCGCCGTGACCACCGCTCCAGAGCGTGCCGCTATAAGCAAGCAACGCGCAGAACAACGCGGCGAATGTAAACTGTTTTTTTCCTTTCATGACACAGGCCTCCATCTGCTCAAAGTTGTTATATCACCTGTACTAACGACCGCCGGGCCGCCGGCCGAACTACGCTACCGCACACTGGTTACTGCTCG
>JAUIEY010000051.1 GCA_030429685.1 Gammaproteobacteria bacterium | reverse complement strand
AACAACTTGGGGATACAGCTAAATGAAGAAATTATTTTTGGTGGCACTTTTGGGGCCGCTCGCTCCCGGATTTGCAGGTGCGGTAGAAACTCTGCAATACACTTATGTGGAAGCAGGTTTCGAAACCGGGGAAATTGATGTTGCTGGCGTCGATATTGATGCCGACGGATTTGGCGGAGCCGGGTCAATTGCAGTTTCTGAGAACATTGCCCTTACAGCCAGCGCGGCGAAAGCCGAAATTGAAACCGCCCCCTATATAGGCCGAGATACCGATTCAAAAGTTTTCTCAATCGGAGTTACACCACATTTCCCGCTGGCAGACAATATTGATCTTGTCGTTCCGATTTCTATAGACAGGGTAGATTTACGAGCAGGAAGTTTCATTGATGAAGATGAGACCGGTTATTCAATAGGCATCGGTGTACGGGCTCTGGTTAGCTCACAGATAGAACTCGAGGGTGAAGTCATACATGTTGATGTTGAAGACGACGATCAGGGAGTCGCCGGTAGTATCAGATTTCACGCAACAGATAATCTGTCGGCAGCCCTGGGCGCGCAAATATTTGGCGACTCGCAGTCAATTGTATTTAGCGGCAGATTCGCATTCTGAACCTGACAACCTGGAAGTATTGATTCAAAAAAAAGAAAGCCTCGTCAAGACGGGGCTTTTTTTAACTCCCATTTTTCTCTGTTATATTTCTAAATCGGAACTTGGAGCCAGACAATGCGACTACAGGCATTCACCACAATAGCGCTATCGCTGACCGCTGGCATCGCCCTAGCTGTCGACGAGCTGAATTACAGCTATGTCGAAGCCGGTTACCGCAGCGGCGAAATTGATGTTTCCGGGCAGGACGTGGATTTCACTGCGTTGGGCGGGGTAGTGTCGTATGAACTCACTGAGAACTTTGCCCTGTTTGGCAGCGGATTTACCGGTGAAATTGAAACTACCGACAGCGGTGCACTCAAAGATATTGATACCCGCGAACTGTCCGCCGGTCTGACCGCGCATTTTCCACTCAGCCGCAATATTGATCTGGTGGTACCCATGGCCATTGCCTATGCACGCACCCGTGCAGGCAATGCGATCAACAGTGATACCGGTTACGCCATTGCGGTGGGTGTCAGGGCGCTGCTAACTGACAACATTGAACTGGCCGGCGGCGTGCAGCACGTTGACATCGAAGACGATGAACAAAGCATCACCGGCACCGTCAGGTTCCATTTCAGTGATGCAATTTCTGTGTCCCTGTCAGCAAGCGCCGGCGATGACACAGACAGCCTGGGAGTCGGTGCGCGGTTTTCGTTCTGATTTGTCTGCGCTTAATGCACAAACTTGCCCTGACCGCCACTGACCTCAGCGGCCAGGGCAAAAATTCTGTCGGCGCTGATCTCGTAAGGCTGGTTGCAGAATTCGCAGCGCACCTCGACAACCGGTTGTTCGCTGACAAGATCGCTGAGTTCATGCGCACCGAGCATACGCAGCATGTTCTCAATGCGCTCAATGGAACAGTCGCAATGAAATGCCACCGGATCGGCGGCAAACAGACGTATATCGTCTTGCGGAAACAACGCGGTCAGCAAAGTCCGGTCATCCAGCCGGCTCATGCGCAGCACGTCCAGACTGCTGATGCTCTCGGTCAGGCGCTGCCAGGCACCGCTGCCAGGCTTGCGTTCCGGCATGGCCTGCAGCATCAGCCCCGCCGCACGAGAGTCGTCTGCCGCCAGCATAAACACGGTGGGTAACTGCACAGATTGCCGGTAGTAAAGCTCCAGGCAATGCGCCAGATCGACCTCCGACAGCGGCACAATGCTCTGGTAACGCTCCCTGTTCTGCCCGGACTCCACGGTAATGCACAGCGCGCCACCGTCCACCAGTTCGGTAAAAGCCTGTGGCAGCGAGTCGCCAAACCGGGCCAGCCCGCGTACCCGCAGGTCATTGTCACTTTGCAATACCAGCAAGCGAACATGCTCGCCGCCCTGCACCTGCAGGGTCAGGCGGCCGTCAAATTTCAGGTTGCGACCCAGCAGCGCGGTCGCGGCCAACGCTTCACCGAGCAAACTCTGCACCTGCGCCGGATAGTCGTCTGCCGTGCGCAGCTGTTGCCACACGTTGTCGAGGCGCACCATGCTGCCGCGGATATCTTCCTGCTCGAACACAAACCGGGACAGCACATCCACTTGCTTGTCGGTCATGACCCCATTGCTCAGGATTTGAGCTTGTCGCGCAACATCTGATTGACCTGACCGGGATTGGCCTTGCCCTGTGTCGCCTGCATGACCTTACCGACAAAAAAGCCCAGCACTTTATCTTTGCCATCGCGGAACTGCTGCACCTGATCGGGATTGTCGGCAATGACCTGATCCACCACTGCCTCAATCGCGCCGCTATCGGTAATCTGTTTCAGGCCTTTGGCTGCGATAATTTCATCAGCGCCACCTTCACCGGCCCACATGGCGGCAAACACTTCCTTGGCGATTTTGCCGGAGATGGTGTTGTCGCTGATTCGCTGTATCAGTTGTGCCAGTGCCGCAGCATCGACACGAGAGTCAGTGATATCGACGTTGTCTTTATTGAGGGCGCCGCTCAGTTCACCACACACCCAGTTGGCGGCGAGTTGCGCGTCGGCGCTGGCCGCCACGGCCTCGAAATAGTCCGCCATGGCGCGCGATGCAGTCAGCACTTCGACTTCGGCCGCCTTCAGGCCGTATTGCTCAATGAGGCGGTCAGCCTTGGCCTGCGGTAGTTCCGGCATCGCAGATTTGACCGCGGCCAGAAACTCCGGGCTGATTTCCACCGGCAGCAGATCCGGGTCCGGGAAGTAACGGTAATCATTGGCTTCTTCCTTGCCGCGCATGGACCGGGTTTCATCCCGGTCGGAATCGTACAGGCGGGTTTCCTGAACGATCTTGCCCCCGTCCTCCAGCACTTCTATCTGCCGCTCTATTTCGAAGTTGATGGCTTTTTCAACGAACCTGAACGAGTTCAGGTTTTTAATTTCTGTGCGCGTGCCGAATTCTTCCTGGCCTCGCGGGCGCACCGAGACATTGGCATCGCAACGAAACGAACCTTCCTGCATGTTGCCGTCGGAAATACCCAGGTAGCGCACAATCTGATGAATTCGCCGCATGTAGTTGACAGCCTCTTTGGCCGAACGGATATCCGGCTCGGAAACAATCTCCAGCAGCGGGGTGCCGGCCCGGTTGAGGTCGATACCGGTCTTGCCATCCAGATTTTCGTGCAGCGATTTGCCGGCATCTTCTTCAAGATGCGCACGGGTAATACCCACGCGTTTAACCGAGCCGTCATCCAGCGTCAGATCAATATGACCGTGCTCAACAATGGGCAGTTCATACTGGCTGATCTGATAACCCTTGGGCAGATCCGGATAAAAATAGTTTTTGCGTGCAAACACCGACCGCGGCGCCACGGTGGCATCAACAGCCAGCCCGAATTTGGCCGCCATAACCACCACGTCCTGGTTCAGCACCGGCAGCACACCCGGATAACCCAGCGTCACCAGGTCGGCCTGAGTATTGGGCGCCGCACCATAGGCCGTGGACGCGCCGGAAAAAATTTTCGACTGCGTTGCCAGTTGCGCATGGATCTCCAGCCCGATAACAACTTCCCATTGCATCAGCCTGCACCTCCCGGCACCAGCGTGTGCCAGTCAGTCTGTTGCTGAAAAACGTGCGCGAAGTTCAGCACTGTCGCTTCGTCGAACAGAGACCCGATGAACTGCAATCCCACCGGCAGTCCGTCTACCAGACCGCAGGGCACCGAAATACCCGGCAATCCGGCCAGGTTGGCGGATACCGTGTATATGTCGTTCAGGTACATCTGTACCGGGTCATCGGTTTTTTCGCCCAGCCGGAAGGCGGGCGTTGGTGTGGTTGGGCCGGCAATGACATCAACCTGCTCGAAACACTTCGCCAGGTCGTTGCTGATCAATTGCCGGATTTTTTGCGCCTTGAGGTAGTAGGCATCGTAGTAACCCGCCGATAACACATAGGTGCCGGTCATGATGCGCCGTTTGACTTCCTCGCCAAAACCAGCCGAACGCGTATTCTTGTAGAGTGATTCGATGTCGTCGGCTGCAGCGGCGCGATAGCCGAAGCGGATGCCGTCATAGCGTGACAGATTGCTGGATGCTTCCGCGGGCGCCACCACGTAATAGGCAGGCACAGCCAGCGAAAGATTCGGCAGGCGCACGTCAACAATCTCGGCACCCAGTTGCCGGTAGACGTCCAGCGCGGCATGCGTTGCGGCTGCACAGGCCGCATCGAGCCCGGCAAAATACTCAGTCGGCACGCCGATTTTCCTGCCGGCCACACTCTGTTCCAGAGCCGCGGTGTAATCCGGCACCGGCTGATCCGAGCAGGTGGAATCGCGCTCGTCGAATCCGGCGATAACCTGCATGATCAAAGCTGCATCTTCAGCCGTCAGCGCCAGCACCCCAGCCTGGTCCAGACTGGAAGCAAAGGCAATCATGCCGTAACGCGATACCCGGCCGTAGGACGGCTTGAATCCGGTGATGCCGCAGAGCGCCGCCGGCTGACGTACGGAGCCGCCGGTATCAGTGCCGGTTGCCAGCGGCACCAGGCCGGCTGCGACTGCCGCCGCCGACCCGCCAGATGAACCGCCCGGCGAGCGCGCGGCGTCCCACGGGTTCCTGACGGCGCCGAAATAGCTGGTCTCGTTCGACGAGCCCATGGCGAACTCGTCCATGTTGGTCTTGCCCACGCTGACCAGGCCCGCAGCATTAAGTCGCTCAACCACGGTGGCGTCGTAGGGAGACACAAAGTTCTCCAGCATCCGCGATGCACAGGTGGTGGCGACACCGGCGGTACAGAAGATGTCTTTCTGCGCTATCGGAATACCGGTCAGTGGTCCCGCCTTGCCGGCCGCACGCTGTGCATCGGCCCGGTCGGCAGCTGCGAGCGCCGCCTCGCCGGTAACGGTAATGAAACTGTTGAGCTCGCTATCCGCGGCAGCGATGCGCGCCAGCGCGGCTTCGGTCAGTTCGCGACTGCTGGTCGCACCGCTTGCCAGCAGGCGGGCCATCTCAGCCAGTGTGTGCCGCGGATCCGCCATTGTGTCTGCTACTCGACGACGCGGGGCACGATATATAGCCCGTCGGTCGTCTCAGCCGCATTCTGCTGGTAGTGATCGCGTTGATCCGTTGCCGTTACCGCATCCTCACGCAGGCGCTGACTCATCTGCAGCGGGTGTGCCATGGGCTGCAAACCGGCGGTTTCAGCCTGCTCCAGCGTATCGATAAAGCCGATGATCTTGTCCAGCTTGTCGGCGTACGCAGGAACTTCCGCATCGCTGACTTCCAGCCGGGCCAGATGGGCGATGTGCTCAATATCTTTGCGGGTTATTGCCACGGTGGTATCCGAAGGTCAGCCTGATTCAGAGTGTCGCCGGGCCGAAGCCCTGAAAGGCGCGTAATCATACACCCGCAGTTGCCCAAAATCCCCCTCGTTGCTAGAGTACGCCGGACTTTACATAGCCTGTTGCGGCTATTCCGGAAGGCACCGACGCCCATGCTGAAAAACCTGCTCGGCTATTTTTCCAACGATCTTTCGATCGACCTGGGAACGGCAAATACTCTTATATATCTGCGTGGCCACGGCATTGTTCTTGATGAACCGTCAGTCGTGGCAATCCGCGAAGATGCCGGCGGCGGGCGCAAAAGCGTGGCTGCGGTGGGCGCCGAAGCCAAAAATATGCTCGGCCGCACGCCCGGCAATATCACCGCCATCCGGCCGCTCAAAGACGGGGTGATCGCTGACTTCACGGTCACCGAGAAAATGCTGCAGCATTTCATCAAAAAAGCGCATGGCAACCAGTTTTTTCGCCCCAGCCCCCGGGTGCTGGTCTGCGTACCCTACGGCTCGACCCAGGTAGAGCGCCGCGCCATCAAGGAATCGGCCGAAGGCGCCGGCGCGCGCAAGGTGTTCCTGGTGGACGAGCCCATGGCCGCTGCCATTGGTGCCGGCATGCCGGTGCATGAGGCGCGCGGCTCCATGGTGCTGGATATCGGCGGCGGCACCTCCGAGGTCGCGGTGATTTCCCTGAACGGCATTGTTTACGCCGCATCGGTGCGCATCGGTGGCGACCGCTTTGATGATGCCATTCTGAATTACGTGCGCCGCAACTACGGCATCCTGATTGGTGAAGCCACCGCCGAACGCATCAAGCACGACATCGGCTCGGCTTACCCGGGCGATGAGGTCAAGGAAATCTCGGTACGCGGCCGCAATCTGTCCGAGGGTGTGCCGCGCAGCTTCAGCCTCAACAGCAATGAAATTCTGGAAGCCCTGCAGGAGCCGCTGCAGGGGATAGTGGGAGCCGTCAAAGGGGCGCTGGAGCAAACCCCGCCGGAACTTGGCTCCGACGTAGCTGATCGCGGCATAGTCCTGACCGGCGGCGGCGCGCTGCTGCGTGACCTCGACAAGCTGCTGATGGAAGAGACCGGCCTGCCGGTGGTAGTCGCCGATGACCCGCTGACCTGCGTGGCACGCGGCGGCGGCCGGATCCTTGAACTTATTGACGAGCAGGGCCCGGGTGTTTTCGCCCAGGAGTAGCACCCGAACCCGTTGATAGTTTTCCGCCCCTGCCCCATCATTGATGGGTTGTTGTGGGTGGATACAGTCAGGTTATGGCACTGACAACCGTCGACCGCGAACCGGGGCAGTTCCGCAATGCCAGCCCGGGTTTGCAGTTAATCATTCTCGGCGTAATCGCAATTGTTCTGATGGTCCTCGACCACCGGAATGAATACCTCACGGGCGTCCGCAAAGGCCTGTCTGTGTTGCTTTACCCGGTTGAAGTGCTGGTCAGCGCGCCATTTGACCTCAGCAAAACCCTGTCAGAAAGCATTACCACCCGCGACGAATTGCAGGCCGAAAACCGCCGCCTGCGCGAAGAAGCCCTGATTCGCAGTGCCAGTCTGCAGCGCATGGCCGCACTGGAGGCCGAGAATGCCCGGCTGCGCGCACTGCTCGACTCCACCGCCAAAGTCGGCGAGGACATGCTGATCGCTGAAATTGTGTCGGTCGACATGAACCCGTTTCGTAACATGGTGGTGGTCAACCGCGGCGGTCAGGACGGTGTGTATGTGGGACAACCGGTCATTGACGCCGATGGTGTCGTCGGTCAGATCACACGCGACCGGCACTACACGGCAGAAGCCATGCTGCTTACCGACATTGACCATGCGATTCCGGTGGAAATTGCCCGCAACCGGCTGCGCTCCATCGCGGTAGGCACCGGCGAACTGGACCGACTGTCGCTGCCCTTTCTGCCCGGTAATGCCGATGTGCGTGAAGGCGACCTGCTGGTAACTTCCGGCCTGGGCGGCAAGTTTCCGCCCGGCTATCCGGTCGCGACCGTGCAACAGGTAAGCAGTGTGACCGGGCAGCCGTTTCTCGATATAGACGCAACGCCCGCCGCGGCGCTAAACCGCATGCGCGAAGTGTTGCTGATCAAGCCCGATGATCAGGTCGGCCCGGATCAAACCAGCGCAGCAGATGCTGCGCCGGAGCAGCCCTGATGGCCCGGCCGCTGCGTATCTGGCCCGCTCTGATTACCTTGCTGACGGCAATCGCGATTGAGGTTATGCCGCTGCCGGAAGTGCTGCAGCCGTTTCGCCCGTCGCTGCCGGCGATGGCACTGATCTACTGGACCATGATGCGACCCGAGCGCTTTGGCCTGCTGCTGGCTTTCACCCTGGGGATAGTGCTGGACATACTGCACGGCCAGCTGATGGGACAGAACGCACTGGCCCTTTGCGTGGTCACATACATTACGGTGCGTTTTCACCTGCAGATTCGCATTTTTCCGCTCTGGCAAATGACCATGACGGTGCTGGCGCTGCTGACGCTGGCGGCAGCGGTGCAATTTCTGGTTGAAGGCATTGCCGGCTATGGCCTGTCCGGCCTGCGGCGCTGGCCGGCGATCATCTCCGGCACCCTGCTGTGGCAGCCGGTCATGGCACTGCTGGATCGGGTGCGCATGCAGAGTGAAACCCACGCCAGCAATTTCTGAATAAAGACGAGGATCTGACCAGTCGCGATGCAGCCGGCCAATCACATCAAGGATCACTGGCGCGAAAAACAGTTGTTCAACAGCCGCGTGCTGATTTGTGCGCTGCTTGCCCTTGGTCTGATAGGTATCGTGGTGGTGCGGCTGGCGAACCTGCAACTGGTGAACGGCGACTATTATGCCGCGCAGTCACAGGGCAACCGCATCCGGGTCCAGCCGCTGCCGCCCACGCGCGGCCTTATCTACGACCGGAACCAGCGGATTCTCGCCGAGAACACGCCCAGCTATCAGCTCGAACTGACTCCCGAGCAGGTACCCGACCTGGATGACAGCCTGCAACGCCTGCAGGCCAGTGGGTTACTGGAAGCCGGCAGCACCGCCCGTATCAAGGCACTGATTAACAGCCGACGACGCTTCGACAGCATTCCCATACGCCGCAAAATGACCGACGACGAGGTAGCCCGGTTTGCCGTATTACGGCCGTATTTTCCTGGCGTGGAAATTCGCGCCCGGCTGGCACGGACCTATCCCTATGGTGCCGTTGCGTCGCACGCACTCGGTTACGTCGGTGGCATCAGTGCCGGTGACCAGCAGAAACTGGACCCCGCCGCCTATGCCGGCACTTCTTACATAGGCAAGGTTGCGACCGAGCGCGCCTATGAAAACGAATTACACGGCACGGTGGGCCATGAGGATGTGCTGGTCAATGTGCATGGCCGGGTTATGCAGGTGCTGGACACGCAATTGTCGGTGCCGGGGCGCGACCTGCTGCTGAGCCTCGACATCGATGCCCAGATGGCTGCCGAGCAGGCGCTCGGCAACAAGCGCGGCGCCGTTGCGGCAATCGATCCGCGCAACGGCGAAGTGCTGGTGCTGGCGAGTACACCCAACTTTGACCCGAACCGCTTCATCGCGGGCCTGAGCCGCGAGGAATTCCGCGAGTTGCAGAACGACGTGGATCAGCCGCTGTTTAACCGCGCATTGCGTGGCAAGTATCCGCCCGGCTCGACCATAAAACCGATTATTGCCCTGGCAGGGCTGGAACAGAATGCCATCCGCGCGAACCAGGCCAAGTTCTGCCGGGGCTACTTCAGCCTGCCCGGCAGCAGTCACCGCTATCGCGACTGGAAGCCCGAAGGTCATGGCATGGTGGATATGAACGATGCTATCGCCCAGTCGTGCGATACCTATTTTTACGATCTGGCAAATGAAATCGGCATAGACATCATGGCACGCACGCTGGAGTCATTCGGGCTCGGCGACAGCACCGGACTGGACATCGGGCCGGAAAGCGATGGCCTGGTGCCGACACGTTCATGGAAACGGCGCAATTTTGCCGACCCGGAAGATCAGATCTGGTATCCGGGTGAAACAGTAATCGCCGGTATTGGTCAGGGCTTCATGCTGACAACGCCGCTGCAGCTTGCCCACGCCACCGCAACCATTGCCATGCGCGGCACGCGCTACCGGCCCTCGCTGGTGCGCGGCATGCGCGACCCGGTAAGCGGTGCCATGGCGGTACGGCAGCCGCGCAAGCTGCAACCGGTGCAGGTGGCCCGGCCGGAACGCTGGGATCAGATCATTGCCTCCATGGAAGCCGTCATTTACGACCCCAAAGGCACCGCCCGCGCACTGGGTTTAAACAGCCCGTGGCGGCTGGCAGGCAAAAGCGGCACCGCCCAGGTGGTTTCGGTGGCGCAGGATGAACAATACAACGAAGAGGAACTGGCGGAGCGCATGCGGGATCATGCATTGTTTGTCGCCTTTGCGCCGGTCGAGGACCCGCGTATCGCCGTCGCGGTAATTGTCGAAAACGGCGGCAGCGGCAGTGGCGTGGCCGGGCCGGTGGCTCGCACCGTGATAGACACCTACCTGGCCAGCGCCGAACTGTAATGGCGGCGCGAACCGACAGCGGCAGTCGCTACAACCCTTTTAGCCGGTTGCTGCAGCGCCTGCATATCGACCCGCCGCTGCTGGCCGGAATCTGTAGCGTGCTGCTACTGGGTATTTTTGTGCTCTACAGCGCGTCAGGCAACAGCACCGACATGCTGTGGGGCCAGGCTGCCCGCATCGGCCTGGCGGCGCTGGTCATGCTGGCCATCGCCCAGGTGCAGCCGGTGTGGCTGCGCCGGGTCGCGCCCTGGCTGTTCGTTACCGGGCTCATCATGCTGGTGCTGGTGCTGGTGCGCGGCGAGATGGGTGGCGGTGCGCAGCGCTGGCTCGACATCGGCGTGCGCTTCCAGCCCTCCGAACTGATGAAACTTGCGGTACCTGCCATGCTGGCCTGGCTGCTCCATGAGCGCGCTCTGCCGCCTTCGCTGCTGACCATAGGCGGTTTGCTGCTGCTGATCACCATGCCGGTAG
>JAUIEY010000284.1 GCA_030429685.1 Gammaproteobacteria bacterium | reverse complement strand
GAAAATCGGGGTGGCCGCGGCGAAAAAAATCCGTATCTCGCTGGCTTACGTGGCGGCCGTGGTCGCGCGCGGTGACATGGCGGTGCTGAGCACCTTTTTTGTATTGTGGTTAACTCAGGAAGGCATAGCCGCCGGTATGCCGACCGGCGAAGCCAGCTCGCTGGCGCTGAAGTTCTACATTCTGATTCAGGTTTTTGCGCTGTGCTGGCTACCTTTTATGGGCATGATCCTGGATCGCTTCGATCGCGTGATCGGCCTGGTAGTGGCGATGGCACTGGCCGGCGGCGGATACTTTTCCCTGTTTCTGATAGACGATCCGCTTGGTTCGCAAATGTACTTTTCCGCCGTGCTGGTTGGCATGGGCGAGATTTCCGCAAACCTCGCATCGCTGACACTGATCGGCTCCGAAGCACCCGAAAAAGGTCGCGGCGCTGTGATCGGTTTATTCAGTCTGTGCGGTGCTATCGGTATTCTGATGATCGCCAAGGTCGGCGGTATTTTGTCCGGCATGTACGGGGCTATTTCACCGTTCATGCTGGTGGCTGCCGCCAATGCTGTAGTGCTGGTGCTGGCATTGGCGGTTTACATGCTGACGCGCGAGAAAGCCGGGGTCAGTGAGCAGGCAGCCTGAGAAAAACCCTGCCAGCCGCAAGGTGCGCCTCGACAAGTGGCTGTGGGCGGCGCGGTTTTTTAAAACCCGCAATATGGCCAAGCAGGCGATCGAAGGTGGCAAGGTTCACTGTGGCGGGCAGCGAGTCAAGGTCGCCAAAGAAATTGGCGTCGGTGCAGCGCTGACCATCCGTCAGGGTTTCGACAAACGGGAAGTGACCGTTACCGCGCTGCAAGACCGGCGCGGCAGCGCGGCCGAGGCGGCGCTGCTTTATGAAGAAACTGCCGCCAGCATCGCCGCACGTGAGCAGCGTGCCGCCGAGCGTAAAGCCGGCCGTGCGGGGTTCACGCCGGGCACAGGTAAACCGACCAAAAAAGAGCGCCGTCAGATGAAACGCTTCCGCCCGGGCTAGTCTGACTGACCTGCCTAGCGGCGGAAGTAGGCCATCATTTGTTCGAACGCCGGGGTGTATTCGTTCAGCAGGGTATTGCAGGTGTCGTGTGACTGCATGGCATCCCACCAGGTCTGTAAACGGCCGCCCTGCGTGGTCGGGTCAGCGATGTCAGCGAAGTTACTGAACACCAGCACCTTGAACATGGCCATGTGCGGTCCCAGCGCGCAGTCGCCAAGCGTCGGTTCAGCGCCGACGCAGAACGGGCCGTCACCCATGAAGTGCTCCAGGTAAACCCAGACTTTTTCCAGCGCCGCCTTGTTTTCCTCGACCACCGCGGCATCGCGTTTGTCGGGATTGACCTGCCGCGCCAGTGCGCCGGAGATCGGCGCCATGTATAAATCCACGATGCGGGAGATGGTGCGTGACTGCGCCCGGCCTAATGCATCCGCGGGCAAAGCGGACTTGTCCGGAAAAGCATCTTCCAGGTATTCACAAATCACTTCTGATTCCGGAATGCAGTGGCCGTCAACGTCCAGCGACGGGATCTTGCCGATCGGCGTGAACCCACGGTATTCGTCCGCCCTGGGGCTGCCGCCGGGGATATCGGCCTGGGGCAGATCCACGCCTTTCAGCCGGGCAAACAGCAGTACGCGTGCAACATAGGGGGAGGCAAGTGCGCCGTAGAGTTTCATGGTGGTGATTCCTTAGTGTTCGCTATTAATTATTTTTTGCCGAGCTGCTGCAGCCAGCCGATCAGCAGCGTGCCGGGCACAATGCTGATCATGTCGCAAAAAGCCGTGACCATCAGCGGCCACCAGTTTACGTTGCCCCAGCCCGAGATAAAGGTGTAGGTGCCGAAAAATGCCGCGATGCTGACCAGCGTACCGGTATAGATGGCA
>JAUIEY010000050.1 GCA_030429685.1 Gammaproteobacteria bacterium | reverse complement strand
GGGTGGTGCCGCATCAGGCCAATATTCGTATCATTCAGGCGCTCAGCAAACGTGTCGGCGTGCCGATGGAGAAAGTGGTTCTTACTCTGCAGGAATATGGCAACACATCGGCTGCGTCGATCCCGATGGCGCTTGATGTCGCAGTACGGGACGGGCGCATTCAGCGCGGCCAGACGCTGTTGTTTGCAACTTTCGGCGGTGGTCTGACGTGGGGCTCGGCTTTATTGCGATATTGATCGCTGCGGCCGGCAAGCGTCACGGGCAATATTTTGGTCGTCACACAGAATAATCCGCCGTCAACCGCAGCCCGGGTCGGCTTGTTTCTCGGGCCCTGCATGGCTGTGCTGGTGTTTTTGTTGCTGCCCGAACGCTACGTTGCAGCCGACAACAACATTATGCTGCTGCAGCCGGCCGCGCGGGCTGCTGCTGCCATTGGCGTGCTGATGGCCTGCTGGTGGATGACCGAGGCCATACCGGTATACGTGACCGCATTGCTGCCGCTGGTGCTATTTCCGCTGTTCGCTGTGACCGATGTGCACACCGCGGCAGCCGCTTACGGCCATGAAATCATTTTTCTGTTTCTCGGCGGCTTCGTGCTGGCGCTGGCGCTGGAGCGCTGGGACCTGCACCGGCGACTGGCGCTCAATGTGCTGGCCGCCGTCGGTGCCAGCCCGCGCATGATCATTGCTGCCTTTATGGCGGTGGCCGCACTGCTGAGCATGTGGGTCACCAACACCGCTAGTACAATTATGTTGTTGCCGGTTGCTGTCAGTGTGATTCGTATGCTGCCCATGAATGATTTGCGCGACGGCAAAGCTGACAGCGCGTTTTCGCTGTGCCTGCTGCTCGGTATCGCCTATGCCTCATCGATAGGCGGTATGGGCACGATTGTGGGCACGGCGCCGAATGTTTTCACCGTTTCGTTCCTGCGCGATCAGACCGGGCAGCAAATCGGTTTCCTCGACTGGATGACTTTCGCGGTGCCGCTGGTACTGCTGTTTGTGCCGCTTACCTGGTTGGTGCTGACGCGTCTGGTCTATCCGTTGCAGGTGGCAAAAATTCCCGGCGTTGACAGCATGCTCAGCAAGGAGCGTGACAAGCTGCCGACGATGGGAAGGGCTGAAAAGCTGACCCTGCTGGTTTTCGGCCTGACGGCCCTGGCGTGGATCACTCGCCCGTTGCTGAATGCCTGGCAGTGGGGCGACACGCGTCCGCTGGCAGGTCTGACGGACTCCGGTATCGCCATTGGCGCAGCCGTGTTGTTGTTTTTGCTGCCGGCCAATTTCCGCCGCGGTGAATTTCTGATGGACTGGCCGACTGCACTGCGGCTGCCATGGGGGCTGTTGCTGCTGTTCGGCGGCGGGTTGGCGCTGGCTGCTGCTCTGGTTGAAACGGGTTTCAGCACTTACCTGGGCGAACAGGTCGGAACCCTGCGGGGCTGGCCGCTGTGGCTGGTTATTCTGACTGTTACGGCCGCCGTGGTGTTTCTGACGGAACTGACCAGCAATACGGCGACTACGGCCACGCTGATTCCGCTGCTGTACGCAGCCGCTATCGGCATGCAACTGCCGCCGCTGTTGCTGGTGCTGCCGGCGACCTTTGCGGCCAGTTGTGCGTTCATGCTGCCGGTGGCTACGCCGCCCAATGCCATTGTATTCGGGTCCGGCTATCTGCGCGTGGCGCAGATGTGCAGGGCCGGCCTGTGGCTGAACCTGGCCGCTATCACGCTGATCACGTTTGCCGCCTATGCGATACTCATACCGGTACTCGGGATTGAGCGCTAACGCGAAACTGAACATGGTGCTGCAGAAATTTTTATTGGGCTTACTGGCCGGTTGCTGGAGCGTGGCGAGCCTGGCGGGCAATGTGCATGCGCTTGCCGAAGGCACGAATGTCATCGGCGCGCTGGCCAGTTTTACCAGCCGCTACGAAGACACGCTGGTGGATATCGGCCGCAGTCACAGCCTCGGCTATGAAGAGTTGCGCCGCGCCAACCCGGGTGTCGATCCGTGGCTGCCGGGTGAAGGTACCGCTGTGGTGTTGCCGACGGCTTTTGTGCTTCCGCGGGCCGAGCAGCAGGGGCTGGTGGTCAACATTGCCGAGTACCGGGTGTATTTTTTCTACCGGGTAGACGGGCAGTCGTTTGTGGCAACGCTGCCGGCCAGTATCGGCCGGATGGACTGGGCCACGCCGCTGGGGCGCACGCGTATTGTCTCGCGGGTGGAGCGGCCAAGCTGGTATCCGCCGCAGTCGGTGCGTGATGAATACGCTGCCGATGGCAGGCAGTTGCCGCGGGTGGTGCCGCCGGGGCCGGACAATCCGCTGGGCGATTATGCGTTGCGGCTGGCTTTACCGGGTTACCTGATTCACGGCACCAATCGTCCGGCCGGTGTCGGCATGCGCGTTACGCATGGTTGCATCCGGCTGTTTCCCGAAGACATTGCCTGGTTGTTCCCGCGTACAGCGGTGGACATGCCGGTGCAGATCGTCAATCAGCCGGTCAAGTTCGGCTGGTCCGGCGACGACTTGTATCTGGAAGTGCATCCGCCGCTGGAAGCAGTTGGCACGGATGATCCCGCCAGCATGACAGTGCTGACCGAGGAGTTTGTGCATGCCACCCGTGAGCGGGCAGCCGATGCCGACTGGGATCTCATTAACCGGGTGTTCCGCGAGCAACGCGGCATACCGGTCAGGGTGGGGCAGGCCGTCGCCACTGCTGAAGCTCCTGCAGACGGGCAAAAAAAAAGCCGCGGCTGAAACCGCGGCTTTTTCGGGCTGAAGCCCTTCAGGCTGGCAGAGCTTACTTGCTCTGGCTGCGCTGGAACATACGATCAATTTTTTCGTTGGTCGCGTCACAGCAGGCCTGTGAGTCGTTGGCGGCCTTCAGTGCGGCGTCTGCAGAAGCACGGGCCGATTCGGCGGTGCGCTGGGCTGCAGCAGCACTGGCAGCGCTGGATTTAGCAGCAGCGACTTCCTGCTCCAGCAGACTGACCTTTTCTTCCAGGGCGTCAATGCGGCCATTGGCGGCACAGCCCGACAGGATAACCAGGGCCAGAGTGACGGCGGTTGCCTTAGCGGCAGTTTGAACTTTGTGGTTCATTGCTATTCCTCAGTGGGTTTTATTGATCAGCAATCGCCAAGGAGGCTCCCCTCTGGCGCTTACAGCGGATAATGGAGTAAATATTGTTAAATGGCAATACGTGATAACCGCTGAAAACCTTGCTACCAAAAGACATTTTGCTGTTTCAGGGGTTTTTTCACCAGCATGCTTGCAAGCCGGAGTTAGCTGTATATAATCACATACCTGTTTATACATACAGGTTTCTGACATGTCCGAGCTGACCCCACGCCAGTCCCAGATTCTTGAGTTCATCCGCAGTTGTATCGATGCCTCGGGCATGCCGCCGACTCGCGCCGAGATTGCCGCCGAGCTGGGTTTCCGTTCACCGAATGCCGCCGAAGAGCACCTGCGGGCCTTGCAGCGCAAGGGTGCCATTGAGCTGATCCCCGGCGCCTCGCGGGGCATACAGCTCAAGGACGTGCTCAAAGAGCAACTGCAGCTGGGTCTGCCGCTGGTCGGGCGTGTGGCTGCCGGTAATCCCATCCTGGCCGAGGAAAACATCGAGGATCATGTGCGTATCGATCCGTCGATGTTCCATCCGGCGCCGCATTATCTGCTGCGGGTCCAGGGCATGAGCATGCGGGACGCCGGCATACTCGACGGTGATCTGGTGGCAGTGCATCGCACCCCGGAAGTGCGTAACCGACAGATTATCGTGGCCCGCCTCGAAGATGAGGTCACCGTCAAGCGTTACCGGCAGGAAGGGCGTACCGTCTGGTTGCTGCCGGAGAACGAAGAATTCAAACCGATAGAAGTTGACCTTGATCAGCAGCACATGGTGATCGAGGGCGTTGTGGTTGGCTTGTTGCGCAATGGCATGCCCCTCAAACACTAAGGAGGAATTACTCGCCAACCCGCATATCTGGAAGCCCGGTAGTTTGCCTGCCGGGCGTCCGGCGCCTTTACCCAGTGGTTTTGCCGAACTGGATAACTGGCTTGACGGTGGCTGGCCGGCCGCGGCTGTCACTGAACTGTTGTTAACCGGTGAGGGCATCGGCGAATTGCGCCTGGTGCTGCCGGTGCTGCAAAAGCTGCAGCAAACTCCGACCACGGGCGCGCGGGGGCAAGTCCCTCAACCACAAGGCCGGCAGCATTTTTGCTGGGTTAACCCGCCTTACATCCCTTATGCCCCCGCGCTTGCCCGACACGGTCTGGACCTGTCGCGGTTGCTGGTGGTGCAACCTGAATCCATGAACGATGCGTTGTGGGCGATGGACCTGGCGCTGCGTTCACAGGTTTGCGCCGCGGTGCTGGGCTGGTTCGGGCAGATTAACCGTCCCGCTATCCGGCGCCTGCAGGTGGTGGCTGAGGCCTCCGCCTGTCCGGGTTTCGTCTTCCGTGCAGCGCGGTTTGCCCGCCATGACTCGGCCGCACCGCTGCGTATCCGCCTGGCTGCTGCCGGTGACGGTGGCTGGCAACTCGACATCCTGCGCAACCGTTACGGCAGAACCGGCCGTCTGCGGTTGTCATGCTGAAGCGCGGGCGTCGTTTTGCGCAGGCCCGCCTACCCGCTGTCGCTGCGCCAACCGGCCAGGCTGCCCGGCCGGCCGCCGGGGAACCGTCGCACAGCGACTGGCCGGCACTGCCGGAAGCGCCCGGGCACAACCTTTGGTTAGCTATCAGTTTTATCCCATTAAATACTGAATTAGAAAGGTTTTTATCCTCGGAAAACTGGCGCGGTCAGCTTGCCCGCTGGGCCCTGAATTACACCCCGGTGGTCAGTGTCGATCCGGACGGCGCGTTGCTGCTGGAGATCGGCGGCAGCCTGAAATTATTCGGCGGCCTGCAGGCCCTGCGGCAGCGTATGCAGGCAGCCCTGGCCGAACAGGGAGTCACGGCTGTACTGGCCTGTGCACCGACGGCGCGAGCTGCCGGCTGGCTGGCCCGGGCCGGCATGGCGGTTGCCTGTACCGCTGCACCCGCCGCCGCTCAGGCGCTCGGCGCGGTGCCGGTGGCGGCACTGGGCTGGCCGATACGGGTGCGGCAGAAGCTGCAACAGATGGGCGTGCATACGCTGGCGGATTGTCGCCGTTTGCCGCGCGACGGGTTTGCCCGGCGTATCGGCCGTGAATATTTGCAGGCCATGGATGAGGCTTTTGGCAACCGGCTTTACCAGCCGCTGCCGTATGTCGGGCCAGTGCTTTTTCGTGACCGGCTGGAGCTGTCCGGCGAGACCCTGGATGCCGCGGTTTTGCTGGCCGCGACCGACAGCCTGCTGCAGCAACTGCAGGCGTTTCTGCGGCGCCGTCAGGCTGCCGTACAAACTGTGTTACTGCGTTTTGAGCACACCGGTTGCCCGCCGTCACGCTGCCGGGTCAGTGGTGGGCAGGCGCTGACGCAAACCGGGCATTTGCTTGAGCTGACCGGGCTGAAGCTGGAACGCATGGCATTGCCCGAACCGGTCACCGCCGTGGCACTGGCCGCGCGTGCACAGCCGGAATCGGTTTACGCAACCGCGGATTTGCCCGGTGTGGCGCCGGCCGTTGCGGTTGATCCGGCACGTCGGGCGCAACTGCTGGCCCGCTTGCAGGCGCGGCTCGGGGCATCCCGGGTGCATGGGCTGGCACTGGTAGCGGAACATCGCCCGGAAAAAGCCTGGCATGTGAGAGAGCAGGGGCACAGACCTTTGTTATCGACCGGGCAAAGGCCCTTGTCATCTGCCGGGCAAAGGCCCTTGTCATCCGCCGGGCAAAGGCCCTTGTGGCTGTTGCAGCAGCCGCGGCGGATTGAGCAGCCGGATGCCGCGGTGTTTTTACGCCATGCCGAGCGCATTGAGTCCGGCTGGTGGGACGGCCATGACATCCGCCGGGACTATTACAGTGTCAGCGGGCCGGCGGGCAGCCGCTGGTGGATTTATCGCGATTGCCGTGACCGCCACTGGTACCTGCACGGGTTGTTCGGGTGACGGGCCCGGCTGCTACCCCTGTCGCCTACGCCGAACTTCACTGCATCAGTCATTTCACTTTTTTGCGCGGGGCATCCTCTCCCGAAGAGCTGGTGGAGCAGGCCGCAGCCCTTGGTTATGCGGCGCTGGCGCTGACCGATGAGTGCTCGGTTGCCGGCGTGGTGCGCGCGCACATGGCGGCCCGGCAACACGGGTTGCGGCTGATTATCGGCAGTGAGTTCCGCCTGCAGGAAGGCCTGCGGCTGGTGGTGCTGGCGGCTGACCGACAGGGTTACAGCGGGTTATGCCGGCTGATCACCCGTGGCCGGCGGGCTGCGGCCAAGGGTGACTACCGGCTGGAACTGGCGGATCTGGCCGACGGCCTGCCCGGTTGCCGGGTGCTCTACCTGCCCGCCGACGTGGCTGCAGACGGTTGTCATGGCGCCGCCGATGAGCAGCATATCGGCCGGTTGCAGCGCTGTTTCGGCGACCGTCTGCGGCTCGCTGCCGAGCTTTTTCCGGACGGAAAAAATGAAGAAAAAATAAAAAGATATAGAGAAATAGCAGAAAAAACATCAATAAAAATACTGGCCGCCGGTGACGTCCACATGCACCGCCGCGGCCGCCGCGCCCTGCAGGACACCCTGACGGCCATACGGCTGGGCTGCACCGTGCCGGAGGCGGTCGCATCCCTGCACGCCAACGGTGAGCGCTACCTGCGGCCGGCGCCACAGCTGGCCGCGCTGTATCCGCCGGGCTGGCTGGCGGAGAGCGCACGGTTTGCCGCCGACCTGCACTTTAGTCTGGCCGAACTGGATTACCAGTATCCCTGTGAACTGGTGCCGGCCGGTCTGACGCCGGGTGCGTGGTTGCGTCAATTGACCGAGCGCGGGCTGCGCTGGCGCTGGCCGGACGGTGAGCCGAAGCAGGTACGCCGGCAGATCGAACATGAACTCGGGGTAATCGCCGAGCTGCGCTATGAAGGCTATTTTCTGACCGTGCACGACATAGTCCGCTTTGCCCGCGAGCGCGACATTCTTTGTCAGGGTCGTGGTTCGGCGGCCAACTCGGCGGTGTGTTTTTGCCTTGGCATTACCGAGGTAGACCCCGGGCGGATGAACACGCTGTTCGAGCGTTTCATCTCCAAAGAGCGCAATGAGCCGCCGGACATTGATGTCGATTTCGAGCACGAGCGGCGGGAAGAAATTATTCAGTACATTTACCGCAAATACGGTCGCGAACGTGCCGCGCTGACGGCCACTGTGATTACCTACCGGCCGCGCAGCGCTATCCGTGATGTCGGCAAGGCACTGGGTTTCAGCGAAGCCGAAGTGACCTGCCTGGCCCGGAACAGACAGTGGTGGGACCGCGACAACATCGATGCCGGGCAGGTGGCGGCTGCGGGGCTGGAGCCCGATGATCCGCGTCTGCACCGGTTGAGCGTGCTGGTTGGTGAGCTATTGGGATTTCCGCGGCATCTGTCGCAGCACGTGGGCGGTTTTCTGATTTCCGAGCAGCCCCTGCATGAACTGGTGCCGGTGGAAAACGCGGCCATGGCCGAACGGACTGTCATCCAGTGGGACAAGAACGATCTGGACGATCTGGGCCTGCTCAAGGTTGACGTGCTGGCGCTGGGCATGCTGACGGTGATTCGCCGCAGTTTTGAGTTGCTGCGTGCCTGGGATGGTCGCCGGCTAAGCATGGCAACGGTGCCGGCTGAAGATACCCGGGTTTACGACATGGTCAGCCGCGGCGATACGGTAGGCGTATTCCAGATCGAATCACGGGCGCAGATGGCTATGCTGCCGCGGCTTAAGCCGCGTTGTTTTTATGATCTGGTGATCGAGGTCGCCATTGTCCGCCCCGGCCCCATTCAGGGCGACATGGTGCACCCGTATTTACGCCGCCGCAGCGGGCAGGAACCGGTGAGTTATCCGAGCGAGGCAGTGCGCCAGGTTCTGAAACGTACCCTCGGAGTGCCGATATTTCAGGAACAGGTGATGCAGCTCGCGATTGTTGCAGCCGGTTTTTCCGGCGGCGAGGCGGATCAGTTGCGGCGGGCGATGGCGGCCTGGAAGCGCCGCGGTGGGCTGGGGCCATTTGAACGGCGCCTGATCGAGGGCATGCGTGAGCGCGGTTATGCAGAAGACTTTGCCCGGCAAATCTTCAGGCAGATACAGGGCTTTGGTGAATACGGTTTTCCGGAATCGCACGCCGCCAGCTTTGCCTTGCTGGTGTACGTGTCGGCCTGGCTCAAATGTCATGAACCGGCGGCGTTTACCTGCGCGTTGCTGAATAGTCAGCCGATGGGGTTCTACGCACCTTCGCAGCTGGTGCAGATGGCGCAACGTCACGGCGTGGAAGTGCGCCCTGTGGATGTCAACCGCAGCGCGGCGGAATGCAGTCTGGAGCAGGGTGCCTTCGGCAGCGCTGCCCTGCGGCTGGGGTTTAACCGGGTCAAAGGCCTGTCGGCGGCTGCCGCCGAGCGGCTCGCCACAGCACGCGGTGCCACCCCGTATGCCAGTACCACCGAACTGGCCCGGCGTACCGGCCTGCCGGCCAACGAACTGGGAGCGCTGGCGGCCGCGGATGCGCTGCGCTCCCTGACCGGCAACCGTCATCGTGCCCGCTGGCACGTCGCCGGCGTGGAAAAGCCCATGCCGTTACTGAAAATTCCGTCCTTTAATGAAGCCGAACCGTTGTTGCCGCCACCTGCTGCGATGACGTCGGTGATCAGTGATTACGCCAGCACCGGTCTGAGCCTGCGTGAACATCCGCTGGCGATGGTGCGCGCCGGTCTGCCCGAACACTGCCTGCAGGCCCGTCAGCTCTGGCAGGCCGCTGACGGCGTACAGGTTACTACCGCCGGGCTGGTGATAACCCGGCAGCGACCCGGCAGCGCGGCCAACGTGACCTTTGTCACGCTCGAAGATGAAACCGGCTTTATTAACCTGGTGGTGTGGGAGCGGCTGGCTGAGCGCCAGCGTGCGGAGTTATTGCATGCGTCTCTGCTGGAAGTGCAGGGGCAGGTGCAAAAGCAGGACGGGGTGTTGCATGTGATAGCGCGGCGGCTCGTCGATCGCAGCAGTTTGCTGGCCGATCTGAGCGTGAGCAGTCGCGATTTTCACTAACGGGTGATTGGCCTGGCGGCTCAGTGGTCCAGGTCGTAGTCGGCAAAATCCAGCAGGTCATCGTGGCGGCGCTTGCGTTCAGCAATAGCTTCCAGGCGTCTGCGCAGCCGGCTGGACGGATTGGCGGAATTGCCGGTTTCGGCCTCAAACTGGGCGACCAGATCATCAACATCGAATACCACCGAGCTGTCACCGACGTAGTCATCCACGGAGGCTTCCGCCTTGTAGACTTCGTTATCGGCCGTGTCGTCGTTCTCGTCAGCGTCGTCATCAATATCCAGCACGGCGGTTTCGGCGAACTCGTCCACATCGTCATAGTCAGCAGCGCCGTCTATGTCATCGCGATCATCCATGACCGCTTCATCTTCGTGGTAGTGAATACCCATGGCAGACCTCCTGTCTTCAGACCATGTCGTTATGTAACAACAACCGTTGCAGCGTTTATAAAACGCTAAGTAACGGGGAGACAAGACGTTAAAAGGGCATAAATTCCGGAAACGTGAAGCAGGTCACACGGAAAATGCAGGTTTTGCGAAGCAGGCCGCTATTTGACCCGCGTGCTCCGCTGTGAGCGTTGTGTGCTAAGGCTTTGCTCTACAGGACGAGCTTGTTCATTTCGAAGATAGGTAGCAGCAGGGCAACCACAATCGCCAGCACAATAACGCCCATGAATATGATCATGGCCGGTTCAAGAATATTCAGCAGGGTGCCTATCAGGCCGTTCATTTCCCGCTCCTGCTGGCCGGCGGCCTTGCCGAGCATGCTCTCCAGTTCGCCGCTGGCCTCACCACTCGAAATCAGGTGAATGCACAGCGGTGGGAACTGTTTGCCCTTGGCCAGCGAAGCACCGATGGGCGCGCCTTCGCGGATGCGCAGTGCGGCGTCTTCGACCGACTCGCGCATCGGCGCGTTGGTGATCACCGCGGCCGAAATACGCAGCCCCTCGAGGATGGGTACACCGCTGCCGGTCATGATGCTGAAGGTGCGGGTGAAGCGGGCCGTGTTGATGCCGCGAATAATGCGTCCCACCACCGGCAGGCGCAGCACAAACTGATCGAAGCGCTTGCGCGGTTCCGGTAACTTCAGTAACCGCGCGAAGCCGAACCCTGCTGCGACCAGCAGGATCAGCAGCAACCAGCCCCAGTTCTGCACAAAATCGCTGGTGGCAATCAGCATCGCAGTAGGCGCGGGCAATGCCTGGCCGGTATTGGTGAATACGCCGACAACCTTGGGCACGACATAGGCCATCATGAGCGTAATGATCAGCAGGCAGAAACCCAGCAGCACGGACG
>JAUIEY010000283.1 GCA_030429685.1 Gammaproteobacteria bacterium | reverse complement strand
GACAGCACAGCCGCAGAACACTTTCGTAACGGCATCGCGAAACTGGAAGCCGGTCAGGCTCGCGACGCCATAGTCGAACTGGAATCTGCCACTCGCCTTGATGCCCATGAAGCGAAATACTTCGCGCAACTGGCACGCGCCCTGGTCATGGCCGGTCGTACAGAACAGGCTGCGGAAGCTGCCTGCCGCGCGCTGGAACTGAAACCGGCCGACGCACTGTCACTCGATACCCTTGGCGTCGTATTCAGCCATTGCGGGAGGCATGAGCTGGCTGCCGAGACCTTTCGTCAGGCCGTGCAACACAATCCGCAGAACGCTGAATTCCGCCATAATCTTGGCGCATCGTTGCGCTTCGCCGGCGATCTGGACGGCGCTCGCGCGGCATTCGATGCCGCGCTGAAAATCGATCCGCAAATGCACAAAGTGCGCTATGCCCGCGCCCATTTGCGCCGCTACAGCGCAGCCGACAATCACATCGCCGAGCTGCAGCAGATATTTCAGGAGTTCAACGGCGCGCCCGCCGAGCGCATGTACCTTGGCTATGCACTCGCCAAAGAACTGGAAGACTGCGGCCATTTTGCACAGGCTTTTGATGTGCTGCATGACGTCAATAGCCGCTGGAAGGCACAGAGCAACTACGACATCAGCTCTGATCAGCGGATATTTGAGGCTCTGGTGCAGGCATTCCCTGTCAGCCCGCAATCGACCGGGTCAGACAGTAACATCGCCGAGCAGCCTGTCCTGATCATCGGTTTACCGCGCACCGGCACCACGCTGACGGAACGGATTGTATCGAGCCACCAGGACGTTTATGCCGCCGGCGAGCTGACGCACATTCCGCGTTTAACCCGCCTTATGAGCGGCATCAAAGGACCCGCAGCACTTGACCCGGCAACCGTGCTGGCCATGGCCGGTATAAACGCGCGCGAATTGGGGCAACACTATATTGCGGCAGTCCGCCAGCAGGCCGGTGATGCGCCGCGCTTTGTCGACAAATGGCCGCACAATTTCTTGTATGTCGGTTTGATCCTTAAGGCCTTGCCGCAGGCCCGCATCGTCTGCGTGCGTCGCAACCCGCTGGATAGTTGCCTGAGCAATTTCCGGCAGCTATTTGCCGCAGGCAATTCTTTTTACAACTATGCCTATGACTTGCTGGACTGCGGTGCCTATTACCTGATGTTCGACCGGCTGATGCAGCACTGGGATGAGCTGTACCCGGGACGAATTTATACCGTGCATTACGAGCAACTGGTTACCGATCAGGAAATGCAGTCGCGCGCGCTTATCGATTTTTGCGGCCTGCAATGGCAGGACGCCTGCCTGCAGTTTGAGAAAAACGCCGCGCCGGTGGCTACTGCCAGTTCCGTGCAGGTACGCGAACCCATCTATACGTCGGCGCTGGCGCGCTGGAAAAACTACCGCACCCAACTTGAACCGCTGGCGGCATTCTTTGCGGCCAATGGTATTGACGTAGAAAGCTAAACGCCGGGACTGCGGCTTAATCAGCCGGATCCATTATGGTTGGTATTGCGGGTCCGGCAGTCGGCTGCGGATAGTCGAGGGTAAAATGCAAACCGCGGCTTTCCTTGCGGCGCAGCGCGCTCTCAATGATCAATTCGGCAACGGTCACCAGGTTGCGCAACTCGATCAAATTGTTGTCGATACGGAAATTGCTGTAGTAGTCACGAATTTCTTCCTGCAATAACAACACCCGGTGCTGGGCTCGTTCCAGGCGTTTGTTGGTACGCACAATGCCCACGTAATCCCACATGGCGCGGCGCAGTTCATCCCAGTTATGCGTGACCACGATCTGTTCATCCGGATCACTGACCTGGCTGGCGTCCCATTCCGGTAATTTGAGCGTATGCGGCTGCCGCTGGTCGGCGGCGATGTCGGCGGCAGCCGCGGCAGCCATCACCAGGCATTCCAGCAGTGAATTGCTTGCCAG
>JAUIEY010000282.1 GCA_030429685.1 Gammaproteobacteria bacterium | reverse complement strand
GCCGGTGGCGTATCGGCATTATTGATGGCGTGACAGTGACGGCTGCTCGGAATCACATGGCAATTCTCGCAGTCGGTTTTAAAACACCCTTCGCGGCCCTTGCGCCATTCGTCAGAGTTATTGGTATACCAGCAGCGGGTTTCCAGGCAGATATTACCGCCCAGAGTTCCCATATTACGCACGTGAGCCGAGGCAACCGCATCCAGAGCCTGTTTGAGAGCCGGGAAACGCTCGCTGATGCGCGGGTCATCGGCCAGATCCACAAGACGACAGGCCGCGCCGATACGCAAACTGCCATCAGCCAGCTCTTCAATTTGCGACAACTCCGGCAGCCGCCGCACGCTGATGAGGTTTTCGGGCTGAAAAAACTTCAGCCGCATATTAAAAATGACGTCGGTGCCACCCGCGATAAGCTGCACCTTGCTCAGGCGCTCTGCGCCCGGATCATGCATGTCAGCAAGCATGGCCAGACAGTCTGTCAGGCTGGCAGGTCGGTGCAAAGTATGTTCGGGCAACAGCATTATGCCCTTAGTGTAAAGCTTTTCGCCTAGCGCAAGGCGGGCAGCACCGTCTCGCCCAGCATGCGGATGGAATCCGCCGGGTCGTCCTGCAGGCCCAGCGCCAGTTCTGTAAAACCGGCTTGCTGATACTTGCGCAGGTGCTCGATATGGCGGTCCAGTGAATCCGGCCCACCCGCACAGGTCAGCCCGTCCACCAGCTTTTGCACGATTTCAGGCGGCACGCCGTCAATGTTGCCGTGCCGCTCGCGGAACGCAGTCAAAAACGACCACTTGTTGTCTTCAACAATTTTGATTTCTTCCGGGCTGAGGAAAGGCTCTATCCACTGCTTTTCCAGCCAGCCGCGAATCATGAGCTCGCGCCGTGCTTCCGCCAGCGACTCTTCGGCATCGTCCTTAACGTGCCAGGCCACGAAGTTGTTAATCGCAAAGGGCGGTGCGTCAGCCGGGCGGTCGGCGAGCGCCGCGTTCAGGTTGGGCATGGGCCAATCGAACATTTCCGGCAGGATGTCGCTCATCAGCACGCCATCAGCCACCTCGGTTGCCATGCGCAGCATCTTGGGGCCGTTAGCGCCCGCATAGACCTGCGGGGGGCGGGCGGTTTTGTGGCTTGCCCATGAAGTACTGAAATATTTGGCTGAATACATTTCGCCGTCAAAATTCACGGTCTCGGTGCCGCAGGCCATCTTGATGATCTGGATGGCTTCGCGGGCACCGGTAATTTTCTTGCCGATTTTCGACTGCATCACGCCCGGCCATTCGCCGCCGGCACCGATCAGCACGCAAGCACCCGCGGCACAGAGCTCATTCAGCGTCAGCAGGGCATTGGCCGTGCGCAGCGGATGCATTTCATAGCCGGACACCGCTGCCACGCCCACCTTCAGGCGGGTTGACGCCATGGCCATCGGCACTGCGGTCATGAAGGCGTCCGGAGCACGCGCATAGTTCTGCGCCCACAGGCAACGAAAACCGTATTGCTCTGCCAGCAGCCCGAGCTCCTTAAATGCCTCCGGGCCGATTTTGGATTCTACGAACAGATCAAGATGCATCAGTAACGCTCATTTATTATCGGTCAATTGTGTAAGTGGTTTTAAACAGGACGCCGGGCGTAGCAACAGGCTCGCCGTCGACAACGCGCGGCCGGTACTTGGCTTTTTTCATCGCCCGGATGCCCGGAACATCGAAATCGTTGCCCGGCTCGGACTCAGCAATCTCAACGTCGGTCAGCGTGCCGTCCGCACTGACGGTGAACTCGAAAATAACGTAACCCTCACCGAAATACTCGGCGCCCCGGCTCGACCGGGCCGGGCTGTCCGGCATTTTCATGCGCAGCTGCACAGGCTCTCTGAAACTGGCATTAGTTGCCGTTACATCACCCTGCATAGCGGATTTTCTTGCCTGCCACGCTCTTCGATAATAGTCATCGCTGCCCGCAGAA
>JAUIEY010000049.1 GCA_030429685.1 Gammaproteobacteria bacterium | reverse complement strand
GCCACCCTGCATGCGCTCGAAATCCCTGAGCACAAAATCAACACCCTGCTGCAGGGTGATCCAGAAACGCGTCATGTCAGCATGGGTAATCGGCAGGCTTTCGGCGCCTTCGGCAAGTAATTTCTTGAAAAACGGCACCACTGAGCCGCGCGACCCCACCACATTGCCGTAGCGCACCACGGCAAAACGGGTGCGCGCCTTGCCCACCATGTTGTTGGCCGCAACAAACAACTTGTCGGATGCAAGCTTGCTGGCGCCATAAAGATTGATCGGATTGGCTGCCTTATCTGTTGACAGCGCGATGACCTTTTCCACGTTGCAGGCGATTGCCGAACGGATCACATTCTCCGCCCCGTGCACATTGGTCTTGATGCATTCCATGGGGTTGTATTCGGCGGCCGGCACCTGCTTTAGAGCCGCCGCATGAATGACGTAGTCAATGCCGTTCATGGCCTGATTGAGCCGGTCCGGATCACGCACGTCGCCAATGAAATAACGCATGCAGGGCGCATTAAACTCCTGCTGCATCTCAAATTGTTTGAGTTCGTCGCGGGAAAAAATCACCAGCCGTTTGGGTTTGTAGCGCTCCAGCAGGGTACGGGTGTACTTCTTGCCGAAGGAGCCGGTGCCGCCGGTAATGAGAATTGCCTTGTCGTCAAACATGTGCGCCCCAGAGTGCCGCCGACCGCCAGAGTGTTGAACTGTACCTGTTTTGCCGACGACGAACCAGATGGCAGAAGCACTGCTCACCGCCGTAATCACCAAGCTACGCAGTCTTCTGGCGAACAGGTAAAATACAGCGCAGCCGCAACTTGAATCGCTGACAGGGGCTCGCATGACGTTCTCGGAAAGTTTGGAAATAGACGGTAAAGCCATCGGCCCTGGTCATCCGACCTATATCATTGCCGAGATGTCAGCCAATCACGGCAACGACCTTGGCCGGGCGCGAGACATCGTGCATGCCGCCAAAGCGGCCGGTGCCGATGCCATCAAACTGCAAACCTATACCGCAGATACGCTGACGCTGGACTGCCGGTCTGAGCATTTCTTCCTGCAGGAAGGGCCCTGGCGCGGCCAATACATGCACGATCTGTACGCCTACGCCATGACGCCGTGGGAATGGCATGCAGAACTGATGGAACTGGCCGCCAGTATCGACCTGACCTGCTTTTCCTCCCCCTTCGATCCTTCCTCGGTGGATTTCCTGCAGGAACTGCAGGTGCCGGCCTACAAAATTGCCTCACCGGAAATTATTGAGTTGCCACTGATTCGCCAGGTGGCAGCGACCGGCAAACCGGTGATCATTTCTACCGGCAGCGCGACCCGGGAGGAAATTCAGGAAGCCGTTGCTGCAGTGGCGGCGGCCGGCGGCAGCCAGCTGTGCCTGCTGAAATGCACGGCGAGTTATCCTGCACCGCCTGAAAGCATGAACCTGAATACCATTCCGGATATGCGCGACCAGTTCGGCTGCCCGGTAGGCCTGTCGGATCACACCATGGGCTTCGCCGTGCCCGTCGCCTCTGTTGCGCTGGGTGCCTGCATGATCGAAAAGCACTTTGTATTGAATCGCGACGATGAAACCGCCGACAGTTTCTTCTCCATGACGCCGGATGAGTTCGCGACTATGGTGGAGTCCGTGCGCACCGTCGAGAAAGCTCTCGGTGAGGTCAGTTATCCGCATGACAGCCTCGGTACGCGCCGCACGCTCTATGCCGTCAGCGACATCCGCAAAGGCGAGCTGTTCACGCCGGCAAATGTCCGCAGTCTGCGCCCGGGTGGCGGTTTGCTGCCAAAAATGATCGATGCCGTCATCGGCAAACAGGCAACGGGCGACATTGAGCGCGGCACACCACTCACCGCAGACCTGGTTGACGGGCTCTGAGCCCGGCAGGCCAATACCATGCGCAGCACTATTATTCTACGGCCCGCAGACATGTCGGATGCGGCGCTGCTCATGGCGTGGCGCAATGACGCCGCAACGCGCAGTGCCAGCCACAGCGCAGCGCTGGTCAGCCCGGCCGAGCACCGGCAATGGCTGCAAGCCCAGTTGCGCAACCCGGATATGCAACTCTATATCGCCGAAAGTGACGGCACCGCCGTCGGCACGGTCCGGGCTGCCGGCGACAACGGGGTCGCGGAACTGTCCTGGACGGTCGCGCCCGAAGCGCGCGGCCGGGGCTACGCAAAAGCGATGGTGGCCGCGCTGGCTAACCGCATTGCAGGGCCTATTCGCGCGGAAATAAAAGCTGGCAATATGGCTTCGGTAAAAGTTGCCGAACATGCCGGCATGAGTTTTCAGCAGCAAAGCGGCGACGTGCTGCACTACGTCCGGGCCGCCCTTACGGATCCGCAATCGTGAGTCATGCCATTGAAACTGACCGAATCTATCTGCGTCCGCTGACAGCCGCCGATGCGACTGCCGACTATGCCGCATGGCTGAATGACCCGGAAGTCAATCGCTACCTTGAAACCCGGCATACCCCGCAAACCATTGCGAGCTGCGCGGCTTTTATCGCTGACTGCAATAACGATCCGCGAAGTCATTTGTTCGGTATTTTTCTGCGCGCCAGCGATGCGCATGTTGGCAACGCGAAAATCGGCTTTATCAATCCGTACTACAGGACCGGTCAGCTGAGCCTGTTCATTGGTGACAAGAGCCAATGGGGCAAAGGCATCGCGGGCGAAGTCGTCGCGGCGCTGACAGCTTACGGATTTGACCAGCTTGGTCTGCAGCGCATCGAAGCCGGTTGCTACGCACCCAATGAAGCGTCCCTGAAAATTTTTGAGCGGGCCGGCTATCGGCGGGAAGGCCGTTTCCGCAGTCACGTGGAGCTTGATGGCGAGCGTCTCGACGTAATCTGGCTGGGCATATTGCCCGGCGAACCGGCAGCATGAGCGCCACTGCAAAGATACGCAATCCCTTGCGCAAACTGGCTATCGGCACGGCCCAGTTTGGCCTGGATTACGGCATCGCGAACCGTAACGGCAAAGTCGGTGGCGCCGCAGTCGCTGAAATTCTGGCAGACGCACAGGCAGCCGGCATCAACACACTGGATACCGCCGTTGACTATGGCGACAGCGAGACTGCGCTCGGTCAGGCGAATATTGACGGCTGGCAGGTCATCAGCAAGTTGCCTGCAGTGCCGGCCGCTGCGGCTGACCCCGCCAACTGGATGCGACAGCAGGTCGAAGCATCGCTGCAACGACTGGGCATTGGCCAGCTTGCAGGCTTGCTGCTGCACCGGCCGGGACAGTTACTCGACAGTGGCGGTGCGGCCATCTACCGTGGTCTGGAAAAAATCCGCACCGGTGGATTAGCTGAGAGAATCGGCATATCGGTCTACACTCCCGACGAACTGGATGCCGTATGGCGGAAGTTCGACGAGTTCGACCTGGTGCAGGCACCGCTAAACATTCTCGATCGGCGCTTACTCAGTTCAGGCTGGCTGGAGCGACTACACAGCCAGGGCGTGGAAGTGCACACGCGGTCGGTTTTTTTACAGGGTCTGCTGTTGATGCAGCGCCAGCAACGGCCGGCGCAGTTTGCGCGCTGGGATGCCCTCTGGCAGCAATGGGATGCATGGCTGACTGACAACCGTGCTGATGCTCTGCAGGCCTGCATCGCCTATCCGCTCAGCCTGCCCGCTGTCAGCAAGGTCATTGTCGGGATCGACAGCCCCGCGCAGTTGCAGCAAATCCTTGCTGCTGTGGCAGCCGAACCGGCGGGCGCAATACCGGCGCTGCAGTGTGATGACCCGGAACTGCTCAATCCTGCATTGTGGGCCAGCGCATGACTGCCGGGACTAACAAGGTTGTGGCGATTGTGCAGGCACGCATGGGCTCCACCCGGTTACCGGGCAAAGTCATGCAAACCATCCAGGGCCGACCGCTGATAGAACTGCTGCTGCGGCGGCTGGCACGCGCCGACTGCGTTGACGAAGTCATGGTTGCGACCAGCGACAGAAAAGCCGATGAGCCACTGGCAGCAACCGTTGAAAAACTTGGCTATCACTGCGCACGCGGCAGCGAAACCGACGTGTTGGAACGTTTTTTTCAGGCGGCAGCGGCAGCCGATGCTGACGTGGTGGTACGCATTACCGGCGACTGCCCGCTGGTAGACCCGGAGCTGGTAGATGCAGCAGTAACCGCTTTTCAGGCCGCCGGCACCGACTATTTGTCCAACGTAGCGCCGGCCACCTACCCCGACGGCATGGATATCGAGGTCTTCAGCTTCGCGGCACTACAACGGGCGCAACAGGAGACTGCCGCGGCATACGACCGCGAACACGTTACGCCATACCTGCGTGATTCCGGACATTTTTCCACCGCGGTGATGCAAAATGAGCCCGATCTGTCACAGTTACGCTGGACGGTGGACGAACCCGCCGACTTTGCCGTCATCGAGGCCGTATTCGCTCACTTTGCGCCGCGTGATGACTTTAGCTGGCAGGAAGTGCTGGAATTGCAGCGCCGGTCGCCGGAAATTTTCAGTCACAATCAGGCCATCAGCCGCAACGAAGGAGCCAGCATGGGCACCGGTCAAAAACTCTGGAAACGCGCCAAGACACTTATACCGGGCGGCAATATGCTGCTCTCCAAGCGCGCGGAAATGTTTCTTCCGGAACAGTGGCCGGCCTATTTCAGCAAAGCCAAAGGCTGCCGGGTCTGGGACCTGGACGACAACGAATACATCGACATGGCTATCATGGGTATTGGCACCAATACGCTGGGATATGGCCACGAAGAAGTGGATGCTGCGGTCGCGGATGTGATCGCTAAAGGCAATATGGCGACTTTTAACTGCCCGGAAGAAGTCTACCTGGCCGAAAAACTCATTGAACTGCACCCCTGGGCCGACATGGCGCGCTTTACCCGCAGCGGCGGCGAGGCCAATGCGGTTGCAGTGCGGATTGCGCGGGCAGCCGCCGGCAAAGACAAGATTGCCATCTGCGGCTATCACGGCTGGCACGACTGGTACCTGTCGGCCAACCTAAGCGATGACAGCAATCTTGACGGTCATTTGCTGCCGGGCCTCGAACCCAAAGGCGTGCCGCGGGAACTGCGCGGCAGCGTGCTGCCGTTTAACTACAATGATTTCGCGGCTCTCGAGAAACTGGCCGATGAACATGACATTGGCGTTATCAAGATGGAAGTCGTCCGCAACGCCCCGCCTGAGAACGACTTTTTGCAAAAAGTTCGCGATCTCGCCGACCGCAAAAACATGGTGCTGGTTTTTGACGAGTGCTCTTCCGGGTTTCGGCAGAGCTTCGGCGGCATCCACAAATTGCATGGCGTGGAACCGGACCTGGCTATGTTCGGCAAGGCGCTGGGTAACGGCTATGCGATCAATGCAGTCATCGGCCGCCGCGAAATCATGCAAGCGGCCCAGTCGACTTTTATCAGCAGCACCTTCTGGACCGAGCGCATCGGCCCTGCGGCGGCACTGCAGACACTCGAAGTCATGGAGCGGGTTAAATCCTGGGACCAGATCACACAGACGGGCGAAACCATTACCCGCCGCTGGCTGGAACTGGCTGACAAACACGGCCTTGGCATTACCACCAGCGGCATCCCGGCATTTACTGCGTATGCCTTTGACAGCGCCAACCATCTTGCCTACAAGACTCTTGTCACACAGGAAATGCTGGCGGCAGGTTACCTTGCCTCCAACACAGTGTATGCCTGCACGGAGCATTCGCCCGACATTGTCGATGGCTATTTCGCCGCGCTGGACCCGATATTTGCGCTGATCAGCGATTGCGAAAACGGCGGTCGTGACATTACCGGTTTGCTGCAAGGGCCGGTATGTCACGGTGGCTTTAAGCGGCTCAACTAGAGGCGGCGTGCCATGCGAGTGGTGTTCCGCGTTGATGGCTCCGACGCTATCGGTTCCGGCCACGCAATGCGCTGCCAGACACTGGCGGACACCCTGGCTGCAGGCGGAGCGAAAATCTGTTTTGTGGTGCGTTCCATGCCTGCCTATCTGGTCAGCCAGCTGACCAACAAAGGATATGACTGCATCCGGTTGACCACACCGACCGGCGCGCACCCCGACACGGATCTGCAACACTCTGCCTGGCTGGGAGTATCCCGCCGTCAGGATGCGCAGGATACGCTGGCGGCGCTCGACAATATGCACAGCTCCGACAATGCACGCTGGAACTGGCTGGTGGTTGATCATTACGGCATTGCCGCGGACTGGGAAACAGCATTGCGACCGGCTTGCGAGCGTATCCTGGCAATTGACGACCTCGCTGACCGTGGTCACGACTGCGACGCACTAATTGATCAGAATTTGCACCCGGACACCGCCAACCGCTACACGCAGCTTGTTCCCGACGACTGTAAATTGTTCCTGGGCCCACAGTTTGCATTCCTGCGTGATGAATTCTTACAAGCACGCCGGTCCCTGCAGCCACGTTCCGGCGAGGTCAGGAACATCCTGATCTATTTTGGCGGAGTGGATGCGGACAATCACACTCTTGAGGCCATCAAGGCACTACAGGCGACCGGCCGCAATGATATTGCGATTAATGTTGTTATAGGCGCACAGCACCCGGACGGCGCCAATATTCAAACTATTTGCACGCAGCTCGGCTATCAGTGTCACGTGCAAACCGGGGAAATGGCGCGGCTGATGGCGGCCGCTGACCTGGCGGTGGGTGCCGGCGGCATATCTGCCTATGAACGCCTGTACCTGCGCCTGCCGTCAATACTGCGGCCCATCGCTGCCAACCAGATTGAACAACTGGAATGCATGGCGGCGGCGGGGCTTTGCGAGCTCTACCGGGACGCGCACGAACTGCACGACAAGCTGACCGCTGCCCTGAACAGCCGGCTTGCGCCCCCGGCTGACTGCGTGGCTGACGGCCGGCCGCAACTGGCTGCATTCATGCGTACACAGGCGGTATTTTGAGTCTGCTAAGCTTGCTGCGGTTGCAAAGGAATGAGCCGTAAATCATGCACAAATTCTTCTATGGCACGTTGTTTCTGGCAATACTGGCGGCAGGCTGCGCGCCGGGCGAACCGGAAACCAGCGCCGCACAGAGCGCGCGGACTCTGAGCCTGATTAAGCAGTGGGTGCACGGCAAATACCACAATGTTGCCCAGTTTGAGGCCGACATGGCTGCCGGTCTGGCGCCGGAACTCACTCACAGGCCCATGCACCAGTTATTCGTGCCAGTGAATGCGCCGCAACTGAAAGGCTATATCGTCTATCAGCAATCGTCCATGGACGGCTCTGAAGATCCGGCCATGATATTCCGCCACGGGCTGATGCAGTATCTGCCGGATCCGGACAGTGATGCCATCATCCAGCGTGAGTTGTATTTCAAAGACCCGGAGCCGTACAAGAACCTGCACCACAATCCCGATCTGCTGGCAGACGTTACGCTGGATGATTTCACCTGGGACGCCGGTTGCGACTTTTTCCTGCGCGCCAGCCCAGCCGGGGATATGGTCAGCGGGCCGCTGTTGCAGGGCAAATGCGTGCTATTCAATCAGGGGATGCAGAAAAATATGTATGCCGATGACCGTGTCGAGATAACCGCGACCGACTACCGCTTTCACGGCCGTTACCGGGATGATGCAGGCAATATTGTCTGGGGTACAGCCAGCGAAGAGCTGAACAGTCTCAGGCGCCAGTAGGCCGGTCGTCGTCTTCGTCAAACAGCAGGTCTTCGCCTAGCAGATCCTGCTGGCTGGGTTCGGCTGCTGCCGCATCATCATCTTCGTGCTGCAAGCGCGAGAACTCGCTGATAATTGCATCTGAGCCGGCTCTGACAACGTCCAGTTCATCCTGCACTTCTTTGGCGCGCACATGCTCGCGCAGTGTTTCCTCGGCCCTGTCGGTGAGTTCGCGCCGCAACTCGCGGGTCTTTTTGACAGCTCCTTTGACTTCCTTGCGCAACTGCTCCACCTCTGAATTACGCGTATCCAACAGCGCATTCAGGTCGCATACAGTGGCCATACTCTGGTCGAATTCTTCGCTCTTGGTTTCCAGTTGTGCCGTGTACTCCTCGAGACGCCGCTCGGCGACACGCAGGTCCGCTTCGAGCTGGCGAATCTGATGATCACGGCGATCAACGCCGGTCTGTACGCGCTTGTTCGCTGAGCGCAGGACAAAACGGGCAAACACCACGCCCGCCACGAAAGCCGCAGCGGCAACCACGGCAAGCAGCAAGTCCGGATTGAGGTTGAGCCATTCCATAACATTTCCCTGAGACTCAAATTTAAAGCAGAACGGCGCCCGGGAATGCGAACCAATTCTCATTCCGCATACACAAATATTTGTTCTATTTCAGGCAGTTATTGCATATGCCGTGCGGTGCTTACGCGCCTTGTTACGGTCGGTTATGCTCGCTGCACTGGTTTTCGGAGTTTCGGCCCATGGCAAAACAGCCCCAGCGAGCACCCGGGAATGGCGGTATAACCCGCCGGTGCTTCACCACTGCGCTGGCTGCTGCCGGCCTGACCGCACCACTGCAAGGTTTTGGCAAAGCGTGGCGCCGCACACTGGATCTGCGGAATCCGCAGGACAATCTCACCGCCATGGTCAAAATGAAAGCCAGCCTGGAAGCCGTGGACGTTCCGCACTGGTACTTCGGCACCATTTATGCCGTGCTGCCCGGTAAGGCACCGGTGGCGATGGTGGATTATGAGGGTTCCGAAATCGATTACTACGAACGTCAACCTGACGGCAGCTATCGCGCCTATGCTGCCACCGTGAGCCTGTTTCGCGACACCCGGACGCGCCGGCGCATCGACGTATTTGAAAATCCTGTTACCGGCAAAACCAATGAAGTGCGGGCCAATTCGATATCGGTCAAGGCACACTATATTTACTCGGTCGATGGCGCCAAACGCTCGGACGACCCGCGCCCCTTCGGCGAACTGGCGCCACTGATCGAACAGACTAAATGGACGGAATCCGGTGAGCACATCTGGCTGACCATGAACCGGCCCTACCCTGCCGGGATGCCGATGGGCGAGGACCAGACGGGTCGTGGTCTGCTGCAGGAACTGCATGACCCCGATCTCCCCAAGGTATACACCACCGGCAATCCGACCTACGTGGCGCCCTGGCTCAGCTGGATGGACATGCAGGGCCACCCCGGCCATACCGTCTGGGCCGGCCCGGCACGCAAACTCGACAGCGTCGAGCAATACCCGCGCGAATTGCTGGATTTTATGGAGCGCTACTATCCTGCCAAGCTGACCGCCAGGCCGGCTTAATCCGCGGGTAACGCGAAGGCCAGGATGTAGTCGCCCTTGGGCAGCGGACTCCAGGCGTGGCCGCCGGCGGATACCACCACAAACTGCTTGCCGTCGCGCTCATAAGTCATCGGCGTGGCATTGGCGGAATACGGCGTGCTGACTTCCCAGAGCTTTGCGCCGCTGGCCACATCAAAAGCACGGAAGCGCTCGTCATACGACGCGCCCATAAAGGCAACACCGCCCGCCGTAACAATTGCACCGCCGGAAAACGGCCCGCCGTATTCCAGCGGCAGCGGCAGCATGCCGCCGGGCACCATCTTGTCGATCACGCCGAACGGACGCTCCCAGAGTATTTCACCCTGCTCCAGATCCACGGCCACCAGTTTCGACCAGGGCGGCGCCGTACACGGCGACATGGACATCGACATCAGCGGGCCGTGCTGCAGCCCGTACTCGGCACCGCGAATAAAATCCGGTGGCCCCATGGGCAGGCCTGCCATTTCATTGTCCGATGGCTCGATTTTTGCGTTTGGTATGAGCCTGACGTAGTAAGGCAGTTGCGCGACCGGCGTAATCAGCACATTGGTCACCGGGTCGAACGCACCGCCGCTCCAGTTCATGCCGCCGCCCACCATGGGATACATGATGGTGCCCTGCTCGGTAATCGGCGTGTAATACCCTGCATAAGGATTGTCCGGATCAGGCTCTCCGTAGCGCATGGATGCGATTTTCTTGCGGCAATCCTCACGATCAGCGAAAGCAAAGCCCCAGGCGTCATCCGGCGTCAGACCGACTTTCATCAGCGGCGGCGGCTTAACCGGGAACGGCTGAGTCGGCGATAACTGGTCGCCGGGCATACCGTCAGTGGGTACCGGCCGCTCGACAACTTCGTGGAACGGCTCCCCGGTATCCCGGTGCAATACAAACACCACGCCGGTTTTGGTCAGGACCACCACCACCGGAATTTTTTTGCCGGCGCGGGTGATATCCACCAGCAACGGGTGCGTCGGCACGTCCCAGTCCCAGTTGTCGTGATGCACCACCTGAAAGTGCCATACCAGCTCACCGGTGCTGGCCTTAATCGCCAGTACCGAGTTGGCGTAGCGGTTGTCGCCAGGCCGCAGGGCACCATAGTAGTTTGGCGACGGCGAAGCAGTAGGTGCAAACAGCAAATCCCGCTCCGAGTCCCATGACATCGTGGTCCAGACATTGGCGCCGCCTACATCGTAAGCCGTTGCACCTTCGCCCTCACGTATCAGAGTGTCAAAAGTCCAAAGGTGTTTGCCGGTACGCACATCGAAACCGCGCAAAGCGCCGTTCATTGAACTGACATCTTTGAACTTGTTAGCGGTACCGCCGATGATGATCACATCGTTCACGATGGCAACCGGCGACATAAGCTGCATCCCGTCCATCTGTTCCGCCGGCTTCAGCTGCGCGATCAGCGGTGTCACGTCAAACTGGCCGCCATCGCCGAAGTCCGGGCAGAGCTTGCCGTCACGCGAATCAATGGCGATAAGGCGGCGGTCATTAGTGGCCAGCACAATGCGATGCCGGCAGGTTGGTGCGGCAGTGGCGGCGGTGTCAGACCAGGCGGTCACGCCACGGCAATTGAAGCGGCCGGCCGCACGGTTGTCGGTGTCCAGTTTAGGGTCGAACACCCACTGCTCCTGACCGGTCACCGGATCCAGCGCGATCACCCGATTGAACGGTGTGCAGGTCACCAGGTGTCCGCCCGCCTCTTTCGACAGCAGGATCGGGGTCGCCTGATAACCGCTTTTGTCAATCAGATCAGGGTGCAGTTCCTGCGCTCCGGTACGATAGTCCCAGGCCAGTTCCAGGTCAGCAACGTTGTCGCGGTTAATCTGCGCCAGTGGGGAATAACGTCCGCCGCCTTCGTGACCGCCGTAATGCGGCCAACCTGTTTGC
>JAUIEY010000281.1 GCA_030429685.1 Gammaproteobacteria bacterium | reverse complement strand
CCGGGAATCTACAATTCGGCGTACTTTGAACATTCTTATCTTGCCCAGCGCATGGGCTGTGAACTTGTCGAAGGCAGTGACCTGATTGTCAATGATGATAATTGTGTCTATATGCGCACCATCAATGGCCTGGTGCGAGTGGATGTAATCTACAGCCGCGTGAATGCCGAATTTCTGGACCCGGAAGCGTTCCGGCCCGACTCCATGCTCGGCGTACCCGGGCTGCTGCGGGCCTGGCGCAGCGGCAAAGTTGCGCTGGCCAATGCGCCCGGCACCGGTGTGGCTGACGACAAGGTCGTGTATACCTATGTGCCCGACATGATTCGTTACTACCTTGATGAGGATGCATTGCTGCCGAACGTACCGACCTGGCGCTGTGCGGATGAGGACAGCCTTACTTACGTTCTGGAAAACATCGCTGACCTGGTAGTGAAACCGGCCAATGAGTCGGGCGGCTACGGCATGCTGGTGGGCCCGCATGCCAGTCGGGAAGAACACCAGAAGTTTCGCGAACTGGTTAAAGCCAACCCGCGCAATTACATTGCCCAGACGACGCTGAATCTTTCCACCGCACCGACCGTTATCGGCGACTCCCTGGAGCCCAGGCATGTTGATTTGCGGCCTTTTATTTTGCAGGGACGCGACATGTACGTAACTCCCGGCGGCCTGACCCGCGTTGCCTTGCGCAAGGGCTCGCTGGTGGTGAATTCATCGCAGGGCGGCGGCAGCAAAGACACATGGATCGTTGACCGGAGCCAGCCTTCATGATGCTGTCGAGTGTAGGTAATCGGCTCTATTGGATGGGGCGCTACGTCGAGCGGGTCGAAAGCAGCGCCCGGCTGATCCGCGTCTATAGTGAACTGTTTCTGGATCTGCCGGATGCAGCCGGAATCGGGTGGCGGGCCATCCTGGATATAAACGGCGTTGACCGCGCCTTTAGCGACAGCGGCGGTGACCCGCAGGATGCACAATCCATTGTCAGGTTTCTGCTTGCTGACGCAGCGAATCCCGGCTCGCTGCTAAGGACGCTGACACATGCGCGGGAAAATGCGCGCACCACCCGCGATGTACTGCCGACCGAAGCCTGGCGTACTTTGAACGAGCTATACCTGATGGGCAGCGAACAACTTCCCGAAGCAGTGCAGGATCACAACCGTGGCCAGATTCTGGCGGACATTGTGCAGCACTGTCAGCTGCTGGCCGGGCTGATTGGTGGCACGATGACGCACGGTGACGGCTATCAACTGCTGCAGATGGGCTGGCATCTGGAACGGGCGGATATGACCACGCGAATTATCGACGTAGCCGCAGCATTGCTGATGACCGGCCGCGAAGACCTGCAAAAATATGACAATACATTGTGGATGGCTGTGCTGAAAAGCCTGAGCGCCTACCAGATGTACCGGCAGGATGTGCGGCGCCGGGTGGCTGGCGCCGATGTCATCGCGTTCCTGCTCAACGACAAACGTTTTCCACGGGCAGTAGCCTATTGTCTCAATGAAGTTGCCGGTGCCATAGCTGCGCTGCCCCGATCAGCCGCGCCCGCACAACGTTGTGCTGCAATCTGTGAACTTGAAACAGTTGCAACCGAAGAGGAATCCGATCTGACCCTGTTGCATGAGCATATAGATCGACTGCAACTGGCCCTTGCCGATCTCGACAGGGACATCTACCGAACCTGGTTTGCACCTGCCGACGCCGCATGAAAACTTTTTACTGCCGTTGTGGCCACCGGGTGTTTTTCGACAACACCGAATGCAACCAATGCGGGTCACTGCTGGGGTTTGATCCGCAAGCACTGGAAATTGTGCCGGTCGATACTGCACCGGGCGCCGCCAGCGCCGGCCCATGGCGTTTGTGCGAAAACCGCGTCCGCCACGCTGTCTGCAATTGGTTGGTTCCGGCGCACACCTCCGCCGAATTGTGCCTCGCGTGCGGCATGAACGAAGTCATCCCGAACCTGGATAGCCCCGGCAATCTGCGGGTATGGTCGCGACTGGAGGCAGATTGCCGGGGCTATCCAGG
>JAUIEY010000280.1 GCA_030429685.1 Gammaproteobacteria bacterium | reverse complement strand
CCTGCGTTCGTCAGAACTTCATGCTTGAACTCGTAGGCAGGCAACGCTATCGCCCGGTCAAAATAGCGCAGCGCTTCCTTGTAGCTCGCCTCCCGGCGACACAAAAACACAGCGAGATCGTTTAACGCCGCCTGATCCTCGGCGCCGTAGCGAACGGCTTCACGGTAACTGGCCTCAGCGCGCTCCACGTCATCGAGCTGCTCGTAGACCAGCGCCTTGACCCGGTAAGCCGCCGGATTCTCAGGATTTGCCTGTATCGACTTGTCCAGCTTGCGCAGCGCTTCCTCGAACTGCCCTTGCCGCAAATACGATATACCCAGATCCAGATTGAGGCGCGCGGCTTCCTTGTCATCCGGCGGCGACAACTTGCCGGTCGGACCCGATGTCACGCAACTGACCGTCAGGAATGACAACAGCAACAAACTGACCAATCGTGCCTTCATGTCCTGTTCACCGTATGCATGGTTTTTTCACTCAGTGGTGTTCTGACTTTGTTGCGCAGGCTGCCGGCCAGCTGGCCACAGGCTGCATCAATATCGTCGCCGCGTGGCCGGCGTGTGACCGTCACAATGCCTCTGTCCATCAGTACCTTGCGGAACGCATCCACCCGCGGCTGCGGCGTCCTGCCATAGGGCGTACCTGCCACCGGATTGAAAGGTATCAGATTCACCTTGGCCGGGTGACCCTGCAGCAGACTGGCCAGCTGACGTGCCTGCCCCAGACTGTCATTGACGCCATCCAGCATGATGTATTCGAAGGTGACTTGCTTGCTGTTGGTGCGGGCCGCATAGTCCCAGCATGCCGCCAGCAATTCGGCAATCGGATGCTTGCGGTTGATGGGCACCAGTTCATCCCGCAGGTCATCTGTCGCAGCATGCAGCGAAATTGCCAGTGCCACATTGCTGACCGCTGCCAGCCGGTCTATCTGCGGCACCAGTCCCGAGGTACTTACCGTCACCCGGCGCCGCGACAAACCAAAGCCGAAATCATCCGTCAGCACATCGCAGGCACGGACCAGTTCGCGAAAATTGGCGAGGGGCTCGCCCATGCCCATGAACACCACATTGGTTACGCGGGAAGCACCCTGTTCCAGCCCCAGCTCCCTGCCGGCCAGAACCACCTGGCCGACAATCTCGGCGGCGCTCAGGTTGCGGTTGAAACCCTGCCGGCCGGTCGCGCAGAACGGGCAATCCATAGCGCAGCCAACTTGCGAGGACACACACAACGTGCCCCGCCGCGCCTCTGGTATGAAAACCATCTCCACACGCTGCCCGCTACCCACGTCCAGCGACCACTTTACGGTGCCGTCGGCCGACTGCGCCCGCGTATCCACGGCGGGCAACTGCAGCGATACTGACGTTGCCAGTGTTTCGCGCAGATTCAGGCTCAGGTCGGACATCGCCGTCCAGTCGACTTCGCCCCGCTCATATAACCAGCGCATCAGCTGACGGGCACGAAACGGTTTCTCGCCGGTCGCGGCAAACCAGTTTTCGAGCTCCGCACGCGGTAGCCCGATCAGGTTCTGGTTGCTGGCTGCCATGGACAAAGCCCGTCGCTGCAATTCGCTGCGTTAGCGGGTGCGCGGGCAGACGCCGTCGTCGCCGAAGAAAAACGCGATCTCGTCGCGGGCAGTGTCCGGACCGTCGGAACCGTGCACCACGTTTTCTTCAATGCTGGCAGCATAATCAGCGCGAATTGTGCCGGCATCGGCTTCAGCCGGGTTGGTTGCCCCCATCAGCTTGCGGTTGAGGTCAATGGCGCCCTCACCCTGCAGCGCCTGCACCATAACGGGCCCCGAAGTCATGTAGGCAACCAGGTCGTTAAAGAAGGGCCGTTCTTTATGCACCGCGTAAAAACCTTCAGCCTGTTCTTTACTCAGGTGCAGCATGCGTGCCGCTACGATTTGCAGACCGGCGCTCTCGAAACGCTTGTATATTTCGCCGATCAGATTCTTTTCCACGCCATCGGGTTTGATGATGGACAGAGTGGTCTCGATTGCCATGATGAATTTCCTGTTAAGTATTCCCGGGCACCGC
>JAUIEY010000048.1 GCA_030429685.1 Gammaproteobacteria bacterium | reverse complement strand
CCAAGCGTAAGACGAAAAAGAAGGCCAAGAAAAAGGCCAAACGCAAGACCAAACGTAAGGCAAGCAAAAAAGCCTCACGTAAGAAGAGCACACGCCGCAGATAGCGTTGCTCGACGCGCAACCTGAGTCAGGTTGTAACGAATGTGCCCGCCTCGTGCGGGCACATTCATTTCCGGCTCCGGAAAATTGTTGCCCGGCGCCACCGCGGGGACGGAGCACGGGTATAATCAGGCTTTAACCGGAAGCCCTATGCATCAGACAGAGAAAAAGCGCGCGGCAGCACTGGCCGCGCTGGAATACATTGAAGAGGGCTGCCTGCTGGGCGTGGGCACCGGCTCCACTGTCAATTATTTTATTGATGCCCTGCCCGACATCCGCCACAAGATCAGCGCGCTGGTCGCAAGTTCGGAGGCTACCCGCGAACGCCTGGAGAAACATGGTTTTGAAGTTTCCGAGTTGTCCGAAACCGGCGACCTGGATCTGTATGTCGACGGCGCCGACGAAGCCAACAAGCATTTTCACCTGATCAAGGGCGGCGGCGGCGCATTGACACGGGAAAAAGTGCTGGCCGGCGCATCTCGCAGGTTTGTCTGCATCATTGATGATTCAAAAATGGTCGGCACACTCGGTGCTTTTCCGCTGCCCATCGAAGTCATCCCCATGGCCCGCTCCTACGTTTCGCGGCGCACTATTAAATACCGCGGCCAGCCGGTCTGGCGTGATGGCTTCATTACCGACAACGGCAATGAGATTGTTGACGTCTACAACCTGCAAATCACCAATCCGGTGGAAATGGAAGAACGCCTCAGCTTGATTCCGGGCGTGGTAACAGTAGGGCTGTTTGCGCATCGCGGCGCCGATGTTCTGATTATTGCCGACGATAAACAGGTCAGGACGATCAAGAAGTAAACGGCTCTGGCCGAAAACAAAAACGGCCTCCGCATGGAGGCCGTTTTTGTTTGGCTGGGGAACCAGGATTCGAACCTGGGTTGACGGAGTCAGAGTCCGTAGTCCTACCACTAGACGATTCCCCAATATCGGTTCGCCACGGCAACCCGGCCTGCAGCGAGGTTTAGCGCTTCGAGTACTGCGTCGCGCGGCGTGCCTTGCGCAGACCCACTTTCTTACGCTCAACTTCACGAGCATCGCGGGTAACAAAGCCGGCTTTACGCAGCGGTGAGCGCAGGCTCTCGTCGTAGGCGATCAAAGCGCGGGTCAGGCCGTGGCGAATAGCGCCGGCCTGGCCGGTGGTGCCGCCACCGCTCACCGTCACGCTGATATCAAAATGGTTGGCCAGATCCGCCTGCTTGAGCGGTTGGCGCACCACCATGCGTGCGGTCTTGCGGCCGAAAAACTCGTCCAGCGGACGCTGATTAACCGTGATATTGCCGGTGCCGGGACGCACAAAGACGCGTGCCGTTGAGGTCTTGCGTCGGCCTGTGCCGTAGAAAGTATCAGTGCTCATGATGATCCTGGGTCAGTATCCTGTTGCTATATTTCCAGCGCCTGTGGCTGCTGTGCCTGATGCGCATGCTCAGGCCCGGCAAACACCCGCAGCTTTTTGAACATGGCGCGGCCAAGCCGATTTTTCGGCAGCATGCCTTTTACGGCAAGTTCCAGCGCCTGTTCCGGATGCTTTTGCAGCAGCGCTTCGAGATTGGTGGACTTCAGATTACCGATAAAACCGGTATGCCGGTGGTAAATCTTGTTCTTCAGCTTGTTGCCGGTAACCCGGATACGCGCCGCGTTGACGACAACAATATGGTCGCCCGTGTCCACGTGCGGCGTAAATTCCGGCTTGTGTTTGCCGCGCAGACGACGCGCCAGCTCGCTGGCCAGCCGGCCCAGCGTCTTGTCGGTCGCGTCAACGACATACCAATCGCGCCTGACTTCTTCAGGCTTGGCAGATACGGTTCTCATCGGTGTTCCTGGTGTGTTCAAGCAGAGGCTTGTTTTATATGGGGTTTTCAGCTTCCCACGCTCTTATCTGCAGCCTCTGCCGCAGAAAAGCGGTGCATTCTAGCTAACCGCCGGGCCGAATTCAACGCCGCAACCCTTGTCGGGAGCCGCTCCGGGGCAAGCCCCGAAGCGCTGCCGGAGGGCCTCAGAACGAGTAGTTCAGAGTCACTGAGGTCAGCGTGTCTTTCTTTTTGGTGCCGGCAGGTACGTCGCTGTTACGCTTGATCGTGTAGCTGACAGCCAGCCCCAGGTTGCCTGTCAGCGCGGCTTTCACCTTGCTGACCGATTCCCAGAAGGTGTTGTCGGAGGCTGTGAATATATACAGTGTCTGCTCGAAATCAGCGGTTTCGCTGAAATTCCACAGAAAATCCGCACCCAGGGTGCCGGCCCCGCCGTCGGTGGTTTCCGCCGGTACCAGCGGCGGACCCAGCACTTCCGCGGTGCGCTGCTTGGTGTAGCCCACACCGATTTCGGCGTTGAGCACAAATTCTTCGCTGTTCAGCAGACGGCGACCGTAACCGGCCGTCGCGAAGGTCTGGCGGTCGTAACCGGAGAAACGGTCCTTGTTCCAGTCCAGCGCTCCGAAAGCATAGTCAAATTCGGTGAAATCGTAGGTGCTCTTCCAGCCGGCCTTGTACGACTCGGCCGTGGTAGTGCTGTCGGTACTGGCACCGTAAGCGCGTGCCTTGAGTTTATGCGTCCAGGGTTTAACCGTGTAGGCAACCTTAAAATCCAGTTCCACGCTGGTGTCATCAGTATTGCCCGACGTCGACAGATAGCCGAACGCCGCTTCGCCGGACCACGGCCCGGTGTCCTCGGCATCTGCGGCGAAGGCCGAATTGATCAAAACGCCGGTCAATGCTGCCAGCAGCCAAACAGATTTACGCATGTTCATACCTCCGAAAAATCAACCCGCCGGCCTGCACCGGCCGGCGGGGCCGCGTATCATAGCGGTTATGGCGCAGCGAAACATGACTTTTCTGGACCGCTTGCTGAGCGAGGCTGACCATGCCCTGCGCACGGTCGAAGCGCGCCCGCACGCCCGCCAGCCGCGCCCGGACGCGGCGCTTGAGGATAGCGGCGATCCCGCTGCCGCGGCCGCCGGGTTGTCCGCTCGCCTGATGCGGGTCAATCATTCCGGCGAAATTGCCGCGCAGGCGCTGTACCGCGGGCAGGCCATGCTGGCCAATGATCCCGACCTGCGGCGCGAACTGCTGCAGGCAGCCGCGGAAGAGCACGATCACCTGGCCTGGTGTCAGGACCGCGCCGAGGAACTGGGCGGGCGCACCAGCCTGCTGGCGCCATTGTGGTATGCGGGTTCTTTTGCCATTGGCATGGCCGCGGGTGTGGCAGGCGATGGCTACAGCCTCGGCTTTCTGGATGAAACCGAAAAACAGGTTGCCGCGCACCTCGACAGCCACCTTGAGCGTTTACCCCCGCAGGACGAGCGCAGCCGCCGCATTCTGCAGCGCATGCGCGCGGACGAACTCAAACATGCCCACCGGGCTCGCGAACTCGGCGGCAGGGAATTGCCCGGCCCGGCCAAAAAAGCCATGCGGGCGCTCTCCAAAGTCATGACCAGCGTGTCGTTCCGCATCTGAACCGGGCGTATTTATCCACGCTGCGGCTTGCTCTTGGCGCTGTAAAGGGTTAAAACGGTGTCGGGTTATTTTACGGGTTATTAGGGTGAGGTGAGCCATGCCTACCAATGGAAAGGCACTCAGTGATGTGCCGGCCATTAATCGCTTCCTGACGTATTGTCGTACGCGCACAGTTCCGTCCAAGCAAGTCATTATTCACGCGGGCGATGTGCCTGACAGCCTCTACTACATCATGCGCGGCTCGGTCGAAGTCATGATTGAGGACGAGGACGGCAACGAAATGGTGCTCGCCTACCTGAACAAGGGGCAGTTTTTCGGTGAGATGGGCCTGTTCCACGATGAACCGGCACGCACCGCCTGGGTACGCACCCGGGTGGAATCGGAAATCGCCGAGATGACGTATCCCCGCTTCCGCCAGATTTCCAGCGAGAATCCGGGCCTGGTGTTTGAGCTCGCCACGCAGCTGGCACTGCGCCTTGATCGCACCAACCGCAAACTGGGCGATCTGGCCTTCGTTGACGTGACCGGCCGGGTGGCGCACGCCATCATGGATCTGTGCAACGAACCGGATGCCATGACCCACCCCGACGGGATGCAGATCAAGGTCAGCCGGCAGGAACTCAGCCGCCTGGTCGGCTGCTCGCGCGAAATGGCGGGACGCGTGCTGAAAGTACTGGAAGAACAGGGGCTGGTGTCAGCCAGCGGCAAAACTATCGTCGTTTACGGCGCGCGCAACCAGCAACAGATCTCGGCAACCGCGACCACCACCTAGCTGCTACGCGGCAGCCAGTTCGGCGCGCAGCGCCGCAATGGTGGCCGGGTAGTCATCGGTGCCAAAAATAGCCGAGCCGGCAACGAACATATCGGCACCGGCTTTGGCTATTTCACCGATATTGCCGATCTTCACGCCACCGTCTATTTCCAGCCGCACATCCCGGCCGCCGGCCGCGATGCGCTGTCGCGCTGCACGCAGTTTGTCGAGACTGGACGGAATGAATTGCTGACCGCCAAAGCCGGGATTCACCGACATGATCAGCACCAGGTCAATGTCGTCGAGGCAGTGATCAAGGTAGTCCAGCGGTGTGGCGGGGTTAAAAACCAGCCCGGGTTTGCAGCCTGCTTCACGAATTAACCCGATAGTGCGGTGCACGTGCTCGCTGGCTTCCGGATGGAAGCTGATATAAGTAGCCCCGGCCGCAGCAAAATCACCGACCAGCCGGTCCACCGGTTTCACCATCAAATGCACATCAATGGGCGCAGTCACACCATGCTTGCGCAAGGCGTCACAAACCAGCGGGCCGATGGTCAGGTTGGGCACGTAGTGATTGTCCATCACATCGAAGTGCACCACATCGGCACCGGCCGCCAGCACGTCATCAACCTCCTGCCCGAGCCGCGCAAAGTCGGCCGACAAAATCGATGGCGCAATCAGGAAATCTCGTTGGCTCATAGACGAATCATCAGGGAATTCAGTTGCTGCATCAAGTTCAGCAATGAGCCTGCCGGCGGAGGATTGCCTTTTGAGCGAGTTTGCGAAGCATGTCTGAGCGAAAAAGATAATCCGCAGTCGGCAGGCGTATCGCTGCGCAGCGGTCGCAGTCACTTGATACCGCGGTGATCCCTGATGGTCTCGTAAGCCGAGCGGATTTCCCGGGTGCGCTCTTCGGCAGCCTCTTTCATCGACTCCGGCAGACCTTTGGCGACCAGCTTGTCGGGATGATGCTGATTCATGAGCCGCCGGTAAGCAGTTTTGACTTCCTTGTCGCTGGCGGTGCTGTCGATACCGAGCGCCTTGTAGGCCTCCGCCAGCTCGTCGGCCGAGGTAAATTCCGGCCGCCCCTGACCGGCGCCGTGCCGGAAATGAAACTGTGCGCGCAGCGCGGCTTCGAATTGCGCCATCTCCACCCGGCTCACGCCCAGCCCGCCGGCTATGCGCCACAGCAGCTGGCGCTCCACCGCACTGATATTACCCTTGCTCAGCGCAAAGCCCATCAGCACCTCGAGAAAATTGCGCACCAGCGCAGGCTGGCCGCGGCAAACCGCAGCCAGCTCGGCGATCTGGTTGTCCAGCGGAAAGGCCGGGTCCTTGCCGCGCGAAAACAGCTCAATCGCCGCGCGCACGTCTTCCGGTCCGAGCCGGATGGCATGCATATAGGCACGTGCGGCCTGGATTTCTGTTTCGGAAACCCGCCCGTCCACCTTGGCCAGGTGGCCCATGGCAGTGAACACGCTGGTGAAAAAGACCTGCTGGCGGCGCGCCTGCGAGCTGCGCGAAAAACCGCCGCCCCCGGCCTGCGGCCGGTTGCCGGCAAAGCCGCGGTCGAACTGATGGCCCACCACCACGCCGATCAGCGCGCCCAGCAGGCTGCCTTTGGACAGGATCAGCCCGGCCAGGCCGCCGATCAATTTGCCAATCCATCCGGACGTATTCATACGCTAGAATAACCTGCTTTCCCGCCGGCCTCTGTCAGCGACAGGCGCCGGCTGTTTCTTCCACAGCCCCTGCGCCTGAGCAGCGGGTACCAGCAGGAAAGCGCGCAACATGAGTGAAGCATTATTTGAATCGAAATTGTCGGGCCTGAACCGGGTAAGTCAAGGCAAGGTCCGCGATATCTACGCAGTGGACGACGAGCGTCTGTTAATAGTCACCTCCGACCGGCTGTCTGCTTTCGACGTGGTGCTGCCGGACCCGATTCCGGGTAAAGGCGAAGTACTGACGCGCACCGCCAATTTCTGGTTTGCGCGCACCACGGGCATAGTTCCCAATCACCTGACCGGTACTGACCCTGCCGACATTATCGGCGCCGAGGAAGCCGCCCGGCTGGGTGATCGTGCCATTGTGGTCAAGCGCCTCAAGCCGCTGCCGGTTGAAGCCGTTGTGCGCGGTTACCTTATCGGCTCCGGCTGGAAGGACTACCAGAAGACCGGCGCGGTATGCGGTATCAAACTGCCCGCAGGCCTGCAGATGGCCGCCAAACTGGAAGAACCGATTTTTACGCCGGCCACCAAGGCGGAAGTCGGTGATCACGACGAAAACATTGATTTCGCCACCATGTGCGACATGATCGGCACCGAGCTGGCGGAAAAGGTCCGTGACCTGTCGATACAGATTTACGAGCATGGCCGTGATTACGCTGCCGAGCGGGGCATCATTATTGCCGACACCAAGTTTGAGTTCGGCCTTGATGATGCCGGCACCCTGTACCTGATTGATGAGGTGCTGACGCCGGATTCGTCGCGTTTCTGGCCGGCTGATCAGTACCAGATCGGCGTCAGCCCGCCGAGTTTCGACAAGCAGTTTGTGCGTGACTATCTGGAAACGCTGGACTGGGACAAGACGCCGCCGGGACCGAAACTGCCGCAGGAAGTCATCGACAAAACCGCGCAGAAATACCGTCAGGCGCTGGAGCAACTTACCGGCTGACAGCACCGGCCACAGCGGTCGTATCTGCGGACCCGCATGTACGACCCGCATGTACGACCCGCATGTACAATCATCAGCTGTGGATGATCTGAGCCAGAAAATCGAGGCACAACTCTGGAGCCCTGCGGTCAACGGGCTCCATCCGCTGCCGCGCGCCGCTGTCAGGCTGGTGCGGTTCTTCTATGCCATTTTCCGCGACGTGCTGACAACCACGCTGACGCTGCGCGCCATGGGACTGGTGTATATCACCATCATGTCCATCGTGCCGCTGCTGGCGCTTGCGTTTTCAGCGCTGAAAGGTTTTGGTATTCACCGCTCGCGCATCGAGCCGGCCTTGCGCAATGTGCTCGAACCCATGGGCGCCAAAGGTGTGGAACTTACCAACCAGCTGATCGCCTTTGTAGACAATGTGCAGGGCGGCCTGCTGGCAGGCGCCGGGCTGGTACTGCTGATCTACACCACCGTGTCCATGATCAAAAAGGTCGAGGACAGTCTCAACCATATATGGCGCGTCGACAGTTCACGCAATTTCCTGCAGCGTTTCGGTGAATACCTCAGCGTGGTGCTGGTCGGCCCGCTGCTGATGGTAACCGCACTCGGCCTGATCGCGTCGGCCAGCAGCAATACGCTGGTGGACAAGGTGCTGGCCATTGAACCCTTCGGCAGCACCGCTGTAATGCTTGGCAAGCTGATGCCCTACGCGCTGGTTAGCCTGGTGTTTGCGCTGGCCTACTGGTTTATTCCCAATACCCGCGTCAGATTCTCCGCAGCGCTGGTGGGCGGCGTAACCGGCGGAGTGCTGTGGGCAACCAGCGGAATTTTCTTTGCCACCTTCGTGGCAAATTCAACGCGCAGCGTTGATATCTATGCGTCGTTCGCCATGATCATCATCGCCCTGATGTGGCTGTACATTTCCTGGCTGGTGTTGCTGATCGGCGCACAGGCCTCGTTTTATTTTCAGCATCCGGAATACACACGCGTCGGCTATCGCAACCTGCGCGTCGGCAATGAACTGGTTGAGCAGATGGCGCTCAGCATGATGCTGCTGGTTGCCGAAGGGTTCAGGAACAACAACCGGCCGCTGAATACCAATACCATTGCCGCAGAAATCGGCGTGCCTGGTATTTTGCTGACCGATGTGCGCGAGCGGCTGACACGCGCCGGCTTACTGGAAACCGGTCGGCGCGACCGGCTGGTGCCCGGGCGCGATCCGGCCGGTATCGCCATCCGCGAAGTGCTGAATGCCGTGCGCGGTGCCAATGATGCGGATATTTACACCGGCGGCCTCTGGCCGGCGCCGGTGCAGCAGACCTTCACGACAATGAATCAGGCGGCGATTGATGTGCTGGGCGACCGCAGCCTGTACGACCTGCTCGACGAACCGCCTGCCAATCCGGGCAGCTAGCTGCCGGCCAGTGTCATGGCATCAATCAGCACCGAGCCGCTGCGCACGCTGCCGCGGCAGTCGGTGTCCGTGCCAACCGCCACGATACCCTTGTACATATCCCGCAGATTGCCGCCCAGCGTGACCTCCTGAACCGGGAAGGCGATCTCGCCGTTTTCCACCCAGAAACCCGCGGCACCGCGTGAATAGTCGCCGGTGACACCGTTGACGCCCTGACCCATCAACTCGGTTACCAGAAAACCGCTGCCCATCTGTTCCAGCAGATCGGCAAACCCGACACCGCTGTTGCTGACCAGCAGGTTGTGCACGCCGCCGGCATTGCCGGTGGAAGCCAGTCCCAGCTTGCGGGCGTAATACGAGGCAAGCACATAGCCGCGCAGCACGCCGTCCGTGACGATCTCGCGTTGCTGCGTGGCCACGCCCTCATTGTCGAAGCAGGCGCTGGCCATGGCGCGCGGCAGCAACGGGCTTTCAGTCAGGGTGATATGCGGTGCGAACACCTGTTCATCAAGACAGTCGAGCAAAAAGCTGGCGCGCCGGTACAGGGCACCGCCGCGCAGGGCATTCAGTGCATGGCCGAACAGGCCGCGAGCCAGCTTGGCCGGATACAGCACCGGGGTTACGCGCGTGTCGAGCTTGCGCGCCCCGAGCCGGTCAACGGTCGCCCGGGCGGCCGCCGCGCCTACCCGGGCCGCTGCCTCAAGTTCGCCCGGCGCGCGCGCCACTGTGTATTCGTAGTCGCGCTGCATTTGCGCGCCTTCGCCGGCCAGCACCGAACACGACAGGCTGTGCTGACTGTCCGGGTAGCCGGCCAGAAAACCATGGCTGTTGCCATAGACCCGGCAGCCTTCGTGACGATTGACGGTGGCGCCTTCCGAATTGGAAATGCGCGGATCGTAGTCCAGCGCAGCCGCCTCGCATTCCGTCGCCAGCGCTATGGCCTGATCGGTGTCGAGTTCCCAGGGATGGTAGAGGTCGAGGTCCGCAAACTCGGTCGCCATGCGATCGGCGTCCGCCAGCCCGGCCGCCTCGTCATCGGCGGCATAGCGCGCCAGCGAGCAGGCTTTGGCCACGGTTTCGTCAATGGCGGCGGCGCGCATGTCGGTGGTACTGGCGCTGCCCTTGCGGTGTCCGAAATACACTGTCACGTCCAGACCCTGATCGCGATGGTATTCCAGCGTCTCTACATCGCGCTGCCGCACGGTAACCGACAGGCCTTCCCCATAGCTGGCCCCGGCCTCGGCCTGGCTGGCACCAAGCTTTCTGGCGTGCTGCAAGGCTGCGGCTATGCTGGCGCGCAGGCGTTCCTGTTGTGCCTCAATTTCGGTTTGTGACAAGAGCTGACCCACTCGCGGTTATGGCTGCGGAAAAACGAGGCGATGATTCTAAACGATGTTTACAGGCAAGTTTGTCCCGGTAAAATCCTGTCATGGATATTCAAGTAGGCATCATCATGGGCTCGAAGTCGGACTGGGACATCATGTCCAATGTGTCCAAAACTCTCGAGAAGTTTGGGATCGGCAGCGAAAACCGCGTGATTTCCGCACACCGTGCGCCGCACCTGTTAACCGAATACGTGGAAACCGCCCGCGATCGCGGCCTCAAGGTGCTGATCACGGGCGCCGGTCTGGCAGCGGCCCTGCCGGGCGTCACCGCTGCACATACGCCGCTGCCGGTGCTGGGCGTGCCGCTCGATGCCGGCGGCTTCGGCGGCATGGATGCGCTGATGGCGATCGTGCAGATGCCGCCGGGAGTCCCGGTAGGCACACTGGCGGTCGGTAAACCCGGTGCAATCAATGCCGCCATCCTGGCTGCATCAATTATTGCGCTCAGCGATGACAGTGTCCGCGCCAGGCTCGACGATTTTCGCGCCGCGCAGACGCAGGCCATTGCCGACACGCCGCCGCCGGATCAGGCCTGAGCCCGGCAATAACAATCAGCGGTTTACAACCGTCATTACAAACAGAAACAGAAACGCCCCGCGGATTCAGTCTTCGGGGCGTTTTTCGGTGCGGAAGTCGCGGCGTTTGAGCATCACAAACAAGCCCAGCACCAGGCAGGCAATGCCGCCAACCAGGCACAACTCGGGCCAGAACCAGTAGTCCAGATACAGCGATGCGATCAGCAGACCGATGCCGGCTACCAGATAAAACACCGGTAGCGTTTCGTAGATAGGCTTGGACAACCAGATACGCAGCATAGCTGCGTTTATCCCATCAGACAGGCAAGCGCGTCAAGTGCCTGACGCAGAGTAGTATTTTTGCCGCGCGTCAGCCCGCCACGCCACCTACCGTGAGGCCGTCGACGCGCAGGGTCGGCTGCCCCACACCCACCGGCACCGATTGCCCCTCCTTGCCGCACACACCGATACCGCCGTCCAGTTCCAGATCGTTGCCAACCATGGACACCTGGGTCAGCACCGTAGGACCGTCACCAATCAGCGTGGCGTCTTTCAGCGGCTTGCCGATTTTGCCGTTTTCAATCAGGTAGGTCTCGCTGGTGGAAAACACAAACTTGCCGGAGGTGATATCCACCTGGCCGCCGGCAAAATTGCGCGCATATATACCCTTTTCCACCGAGGCAATAATTTCTTCCGGCTGGTGCGGTCCGGGCAACATGTAGGTATTGGTCATGCGCGGCATTGGCAGATGCGCAAACGACTGCCGCCGGCCGTTGCCGGTCGGTGCCATGCCCATCAGCCGGGCGTTCATCTTGTCCTGCATGTAGCCCACCAGCTTGCCCTGATCAATCAGCACAGTCTGGCTGGTCGGCGTCCCTTCGTCATCAATATTCAGCGAACCGCGCCTGCCTTCCAGCGTGCCGTCATCAACGACGGTGCAGAGTTCGGTGGCAACTTTTTCGCCAATACGCCCGGAAAACGCCGAGGTGCCTTTGCGGTTGAAGTCGCCTTCAAGCCCGTGGCCCACAGCTTCGTGCAGCAACACGCCCGTCCAGCCAGGGCCCAGAACAACTTCCATTTCACCGGCCGG
>JAUIEY010000279.1 GCA_030429685.1 Gammaproteobacteria bacterium | reverse complement strand
CTGCCGTCGGAAAACATAGCGCCGGGTCCGCGCGATCAGGAACCGTTGCCGGCCAAAGGTGTACCGGTAGCAGCGACCGTATGCTGGGAGCTGGCGTTCGGCGCCGAGCAGCTGGATTTTCTGCCGCGTGCGCAGTTGCTGGTGAACGTCAGTAACGATGCCTGGTTCGGTGACACCATCATGCCGCATCAGCATCTGCAGATCGGCCAGATGCGAGCCCGCGAGTCCGGCCGCTATCTGCTGCGCGCGACCAACAGCGGCATCACGGCGGTGGTTGATCCGCTGGGCCGGGTGGCGGCGCGCCTGCCGCAGTTTGAGCCCGGTGTGCTGGCAGCGACGGTGCGCCCGCATACCGGTGCGACGCCTTATGTGCGCTGGGGCAACTGGCCGGTGGCGGGGCTGAGTCTGCTTATCGTGCTGGCTGCGCTGGTGTATCCTAGCCGGCTTCGCCAATCCGCCCAAAGGTAGCCAATGAGCACGGCCCCCTATAATCCTGCCGAAATCGAAGCGGCGGCTCAGTCTTTCTGGGCTGATAACAATTGTTTTGCCGCCGGCGAAGACCCGGACCGGGAAAAATTCTACTGCCTGAGCATGTTTCCCTACCCGAGCGGGCGCCTGCACATGGGCCACGTGCGCAACTACACCATCGGAGACGTGGTATCCCGTTATCAGCGCATGCTGGGCAAGAACGTGATGCAGCCGATGGGCTGGGATGCGTTCGGGTTGCCCGCCGAAGGCGCGGCACTGAAACACGGTCTGCCGCCGGCCAAATGGACGCGTGAAAACATTGCCTACATGCGCGGCCAGTTGCAGAGCCTCGGTTTTGCCTATGACTGGAGCCGCGAGCTGGCCACCTGCGATCAGGACTACTACCGCTGGGAGCAGTGGTTTTTTACGCGGCTGTTCGACAAGGGTCTGGCCTACAAGAAAATGGCGGTGGTCAACTGGGATCCGGTTGACCAGACGGTGCTGGCCAACGAGCAGGTGATTGACGGCAAGGGCTGGCGTTCCGGTGCCGTGGTCGAGCGGCGCGAGATTCCGCAATGGTTTTTGCGTATTACCGATTACGCGGATGAATTGCTGCAGGAGCTTGATGGTCTCGACTGGCCCGAGCCGGTCAAGATCATGCAGCGCAACTGGATCGGCCGCTCTGAAGGACTGGAAATGGACTTCGGCATTGAGGGCAGCGACGATACCCTGCGGATTTACACCACCCGGCCCGACACCCTGCTGGGCGTAAGCTACATGGCCGTCGCGGCCGAACATCCGCTGGCGGTTGCCGCCGCTGCCGACAACCCCGAGTTGCAGGCATTCCTGGAGGAGTGTCAGCAAAGCGGGGTGTCGGAAGCCGTGGTCGAGACCATGGACAAAAAAGGCATGCCGCTCGGTATCAATGCGCTGCATCCGATCAGCGGTGAGCCGGTGCCGGTATGGGTCGCTAACTTTGTGCTCATGGGTTACGGCACTGGTGCGGTGATGGCGGTACCGGCACATGATCAGCGTGACTATGAATTTGCCACTGCCTATAAATTGCCGATTAAACAGGTTATTGCGCCCGCCGATGCAGACACGGCGTGCGACCTGACCGAGCAGGCTTTCGTTGCGCAAGGTGTGCTGGTCAACTCCGGTAAATATGACGGCCTCAGTTCCGCCGCGGCGTTCGCTGCAATCGCTGACGACCTGACGGCGGCAGGCAAAGGCGAGCGGCGCGTAAACTACCGGTTGCGCGACTGGCTGATTTCGCGCCAGCGTTACTGGGGCGCGCCCATACCGGTGATCGAGACGGCAGACGGCGAAATGCGCGCGGTTGCCGATGCGGACTTGCCGGTGGTACTGCCCGAGGATGTCACGCTGGACGGCGCCGGTTCGCCGCTGACTGCCATGCCTGAATTCCTCAATACCGTGGATTCAGCCACCGGCAAGGCGGCGCAACGTGAAACCGACACCTTCGACACTTTTATGGAGTCGTCCTGGTACTACGCACGCTTCTGCTGCCCGGATGCCGGTGACAGCATGCTGGACGAACGTGCCAATCACTGGCTGCCGG
>JAUIEY010000047.1 GCA_030429685.1 Gammaproteobacteria bacterium | reverse complement strand
ATGTGCGGTGCCTCGTCCGGGCCATTGCCCGCCAGACCGCCGGCCGCGGCAATCCAGCCGGCATGGCGCCCCATGACTTCCAGCACAAACACCTTGGTCGAGGTGCGCGCCATCGACGCAACGTCCAGTGCGGCCTCCCTGGTTGAAACGGCAATGTACTTGGCTACTGAGCCGAAGCCGGGGCAGGTGTCGGTAATCGGCAGATCATTGTCGACAGTCTTGGGCACGTGAATGGCCTGCACCGGAAAGCCCATTTTTTTCGACAGCTGCGACACCTTGTAACAGGTGTCTGCTGAGTCGCCGCCACCGTTATAAAAGAAGTAGCCGATATTGTGAGCCTTAAATACCTCAATCAGACGTTCGTATTCGGCGTGGCTTTCTTCCAGACTTTTAAGTTTGTAGCGGGCCGAGCCGAAGGCGCCTCCTGGGGTGTGGCGCAAGGCGGCGATGGCACGCGCCGTTTCCTTGCTGGTGTCAATCATGTCTTCGGTCAGCGCGCCGATGATGCCGTTGCGGCCGGCATAGAGTTTGCCGATTTTGTCTTTGTGCTGGCGGGCGGTCTCAATAACGCCGCAGGCGCTGGCATTGATAACGGCGGTCACACCGCCCGACTGGGCGTAGAAGGCATTCTTTTTTCTGGCGGCCATAGAAATTTCTCGCTGATTTGTGCCGCCGCATACTGCCCGACCGGCGGGCTGTGGACAAGTCGCCCCGCAGGCGTTAGGTTACGCCGCAACGGGGCCGAGCATTAATTTTCAGGCGGCTGCGGTCGACATTTCCGAAGACAACTGGACACAAATACATGCGCATCGTATTTCTGGGGGCACCGGGTTCGGGCAAGGGCACGCAGGCCAAACGGCTCATGGATGAGCATGGGCTGGTGCAGATTTCGACCGGCGATCTGCTGCGGGCCGCGGTAGCGGCGGGCACCGAACTGGGGCTTAAGGCCAAAGCCGCCATGGATGCCGGCGAACTGGTCACCGACGATATTGTGCTGGGCATTATCGCCGAGCGACTGGCGCAGGATGATTGCAAGGCCGGCTTTATTCTGGATGGCTACCCGCGCAATCTGCAGCAGGCGGAAGACCTTCAGCCGGTGCTGAAAAATATCGGGCAGAGCCTTGATGCCGCCGTGTTACTCGATGTGGACATGGACATTCTGATGAAGCGCCTGACCGGGCGCCGTACCTGTTCCAAAACCGGCAAGCTGCTGAATGTTTATTTTTCCTCGCCGGAGGAACTCAAGGCCTGCACCGATGCCGGCGGCGAACTGATTCAGCGTGCCGATGACAACGAAGAAACCATTGCCAACCGGCTCAAGGTTTATCGCGAGCAAACCGAGCCGCTAATCGATTTTTACCGCGCGGCAGGACTGTTGAAAACCGTGGCCGGCGAGGGCGACATTGATGCTATTTATGCCCAGCTGAAACAGACACTGGGCTTGTAGCCTGCACCCTGGAACTCTTGTTTATATAGCTGCGGCCAGCTCCGCACCGATAATGGCGTGGCGCCAGCCATGCAGCAGGCGGCAGCCGGGATCTCCCTGCAGCAGGGCCTGGACGTCACGGCGGCTGGCGAGCACTTCAGCCGGAATATCCAGACCGGCGGCCTTGTCGCGCACCCTTTTCAGCAGCGGCCGGACAGTTCCTTCCAGCTCCCGATTAGGGGTCTGCTGCAGATAGCGTTCCGGATGGTCGCGGACATCCTGATTGGCCTGTGCAAGTTCGGCCAGCAAAGCCTTGCCCTGGCGCCGCGCCAGCCCGCCCGGTACTTCCGCAATGTCTGCTAGTGCGCGCAGGTCAGTGGGGTCAGCCGTGGCAACGGCCAGCAGGGCTTTGTCATCCATGACCCACTTGCGCGGTTTGTCCAGCTGCACCGCGCGCTGTTCCCGCCAGCCTGCCAGTCGCCGCGCGCGCGCCTGTGGTCCGGCCGGCAGGAACGGGATGCTCTTGATACGCTGCCAGGCATTTTCTGTGTCCGGTTCATATAGTTTCGGTTCGCACAACGCCGCACTGTCTTCCAGCGCCCACTCGTAGCGGTCGAGCTCCTGCAGGCGCGTTTTCAGCAGCGTGTGCATGCCGTCCAGGTAGACGACATCCTTGGCGGCATAGTCGAGCTGCTCGGCAGTGAGCGGTCGCCGGGTCCAGTCGGTGCGGGTTTGTTCCTTGCTCAGAGTCACGTCGGCCAGTTCGCTGACCAGACCCGCGTAGCCAATCTGCGGCTGGTATCCCAGTAATGCTGCGCACAGCTGGGTATCAATCAGGTTGCGGACTATGCCGCCCTGGTGAAACCACATAACCTCAAGATCCTGGGTGGCCGAGTGCATAACGATGCTGCGGTTCGGATCGAACAGCAGCTCCCACAAATGCTGATCCTGCAAACCCGCCAGCGGGTCTACACAGACCGCTATGTCGCCTGCGGCTATTTGCAGCAGGCCCAGCTGAGGTTTGTAGGTGCGCGTGCGCACGAACTCGGTATCCAGGCCGATCATCGTGCAGGCCGCGATCACATCGCAGAGTGCATCGAGCTCATCCTGTCGGGTGATAAGTAGTGGCAGGGTTGGCATGACGCCGCAGTGTAGTGGATGATGTCGCCATGCACATCCATATTCTTGGTATATGCGGCACATTCATGGGCGGTATCGCTGCCATAGCGCGTGCTGCCGGTCACACGGTCACAGGCAGCGATCAGGGTGTGTACCCGCCCATGAGCGATCAGTTGCGTGCGCTGGGGATCGAACTGCAGGAAGGTTTTGAACCCGGGCAACTCGACTGCAACCCCGATCTGGTGGTGGTAGGCAATGTCATGAGTCGCGGCATGCCCATAGTCGAGGAACTGCTCAACCGGCGCATGCCCTACACTTCGGGCCCGGCCTGGCTGGCCGAACATGTGCTGCAGGACCGGCACGTTATCGCGGTATCCGGTACGCACGGCAAGACCACCACCGCAAGCATGACCGCCTGGCTGCTGGAGCATGCCGGACTGGACCCCGGTTTTCTGATCGGCGGTGTGCCGGCCAATTTTGCTACCACTGCCCGGCTGGGCAGTGGCAGTCACTTCGTCATAGAGGCCGACGAATACGACACCGCGTTTTTTGACAAGCGCGCCAAGTTTCTGCACTACGGTCCGCAGACGCTCGTTATCAATAACCTGGAGTTTGATCACGCTGATATCTACAAGGATATGGACGCCATACTCTGGCAGTTTCATCAGTTGCTGCGGATGTTACCCGGCAATGGTCTTCTGGTTGCCAATGCGGCCGAACCTGAAATCAGCCGCTTGCTGGATATGGGTTGCTGGACACCGCTGCAGACATACAGCAGCAATCCAGATATTGCTGCGGACGTTGGTGTGCAGTTGCAGGGCCGTGGCCTGGAGCTGCTTCTCACGGATGGCTCGACACTGCAGTGCGCGCCGGGGCTGCCGGGTCTGCATAATGCCGAGAATGCGGCCGCCGCGATGCTCGCCGCCGCGCATGCCGGCGTGCCATTGCAGGCAGCCGGTCAGGGCATGGCCGAGTTTCGCGGCGTGAAAAGGCGGCTGGAACTGCGCGGTGATATCGGCGGCGTGCGCGTATTTGATGATTTTGCCCACCATCCGACGGCCATCCGCCGCACGCTGGAGGCTGTGCGCGAGTCCGCACAGGGCCGACTGATAGCGGTGCTGGAACCGCGCTCCAACAGCATGAAACTGGGTGCGCACCGCGCGGGACTTAGCGATGCCCTGCGCCCGGCCGATCGCGTCTGGGCGCTGCAACCGCCGGGGCTGCCGTGGGACCTTGCTGAGCAACTCAGCGAACTCGACGGTTGTGCCGTGCGCGATGATGTTGCGTCCATTGTGAGTGAGGTCAGTCGCAGCGCACGGCCGGGCGATGACATTGTGGTGATGAGTAACGGCGGTTTTGGTGGTATCCACGGCCTGCTGTGCGACGCACTGGCTGCCCGCGTCGGCTCACATTGACCGGTGTTGCGGTGGCGCGCATGATGGGGTCGGGCCGTTAAAGCGGGTGTTGCGGTTTTGACCACGATGAACGTGCCGCTGTTTCCCTTGAGTACCGTCTTGTTTCCGGGCGGGCCGTTGCCCCTGCGCATATTCGAAGCGCGCTATCTCGACATGGTCAGCAATTGCATGAAAAACAATACGCCTTTCGGCGTGCTGTTACTGGTATCCGGGCCGGAGGTCGGTGGCAAGGGGATGGCCGGCACCGCGGCTATCGGTACACTGGCAACTATTGCTGACTGGTATCAGGGCACTGACGGATTGCTGGGCGTTACCGCACTGGGCACAGATCGTTTCCGCCTGTTGTCTGCCAGCCGGCAGGACGATGGCCTTAATCTGGGTGAAATAGAATTGTTGCCGCCTGAACCTGTGGTGCCGGTGCCGGAGGAATTTGCCGGCTGGTCCAGCCTGTTGCAGGCAGTGCTCGACGATCTCGGTAAGCTCTATGAGCTGGCGGAGCGGCGCTACGATGATGCCAGCTGGCTGGGCTTTCGCTTTGCGGAAATCCTGCCGGTGGAAATGCCGGAACGGCAGCGGCTGCTGGAAATGACCGATCCGGTGCAGCGGCTGCATGCGCTGCGGCCTTTGCTGCGGCAGGTCAGGGAAATCAAGACACAATAGTGGGGCTTGCGCGACACGATGAAAACATGGATGTGCCTGATATGTGGCTACATATACGACGAAGCAAAAGGGGATCCGGACAGCGGTATCGCGCCGGGCACACCCTGGGAAGACGTGCCGCTGTCATGGCGTTGTCCGGATTGCGGGGCCGGCAAGGAAGATTTCGAGATGGTAGAGGTCTAGAAGTCGGCGTCAGCCAGTTGCCGCGATTCGATGCCGGACTGTTGCAGCATTGCCAGCACGCTGTTGTCGCCGACCAGATGCATGGCACCGACAACAACCAGGTGCGTGCCGGGCCGTTCCAGTAGCTGCTGAATCGGCGCGACCCAGTTTTTGTTGCGCTCCACCAGCAGGGCCTGATAGAGCAGCGGCGCATCCGTCAGGCCCTCCAGCAAAGAGTTTTCCAATTGTTCTACATCGCCGTTTGCCCAGGCCTGCACCACGGTTTCAACTTCATCCTCAACCGTGGCCGCGTCTTCCAGGCTCTGCAGTAAAAAAACTTTCTGTGTCTGCGGATCCAGCCGATCCATAAAACCAAGCTGCTCGACCAGCGTTTCCAGGCCGGCCATCGGTTTCTGCTCCGCGACAGCCTTGCGCGTGAAAACAGCCTCAACGCCCCATGCCGGGTCAAAGCCCAGTTGCACCATACGCAACTGGGTAACCGATAGTGCCGCGAACCAGGGTTCAAACTGATCGAACATCATCAGCGGGATGCCGAGCTTTTCTGCCATGCCATTGGCCTGTTCATAGGCGTCACTGCCTACCAGGTCACGCAGCTTTCTGCCCTGCGGGTCAATGCTGATATTTGCGATGGCATCCTGCGAGCTTGCGGCGCTGACCTTGCTCATGTCGATTTCCATGGTCAGCGTGTCGGCAAGTTCGTAGGCCTGATTCAGGCCATCGCGCAGCGGATAGTCCGAGGCACGCAGCAGATGCACCGAACCCATCAGCAGCACGCGACTGTCGTCATCGGCAATTTCCCACAGCGGCAGCGGCCTGGCCCAGACTGTGAGGGTGAGAAAAATGCCGAGCAGGGCGCAGACCGGCCGCAGCCCGAGCCTGCCTGTCAGGATAGCCATACCACTTCGGTTTCCAGAGAGCCGTCCGGTTGCAATTCAATCCACCGGTATCCCGGCGGGCGGGAGTCCATCATAAACACGTCGCTGTCGGGAAGAAACTGCGAGCCGGTCGAGGGCGTGCTGAACATCAGCACATTGTTGCGCATGGTTTCGGCTGCCTGATGCACATGGCCCCAGGCCACGGCGCGCACGTTGGTACAGCCGTCAATGATGCGCAGAAATTCGTCGCTGTTGCGCAAACCCAGCCCGTCCAGCCAGTGGCTGCCGGTCGGCAACGGATGGTGGTGCAGGGCGATAAGCACATGCTCATGCGGATGCTTGTGCAGCGCGGTTTCGAGAATTTTCAGCTGACTCGGTTCCAGCCGGCCGCCGTCATCCCAGCGTACGGTCGAATTCAGCATCAGCAACCGCCAGTTGCCATAACTGTGCGAACCGCAAAAATGGAACGGCGGCTTGCCAAGCACTTCGGCCATGATGCGCGGTGAATCGTGATTGCCCGGAACGCAATGTACCGGCACATCGAGTTTGCTGACTACCTGGCGGAAGCGCTCGTAGCCCTGCCGGGTCTCGTCCTGCACCAGGTCGCCGGTGGCGAGCACCGCATCGGGTTTGCGTTGTCCTGCCGCGACATGGTCGATTACCGCGACAAAGGATTCGAAGGTATTGAGGCCGCGCATCATTGCGTCCCGATGCGCGTGCAGGTGCGGGTCGGTGACGTGCAGGATGTGAAGCGGCTCGGTCATCGCGACAATATAGCCCAACGAGCCGCTTGGCCACGTGGCACAAGTCACAGTAATGCGTTAGTCGCGCGCGGCTCAGTCGGCGCATAGGCCTCGCGGCTCAGTCGCTGCGCTCCAATGAGCCGCGACACCTATCCCCCGCCTGACCACTCGCGAATACGCTAGTACCTGTAGTGGTCGGGTTTGTAGGGGCCTTCGACTTTGACGCCGATGTAGTCAGCCTGCTCCTGGGTCAGCGTGGTCAGATTGACACCAAGCTGCTTGAGGTGGAGACGCGCGACTTTTTCATCGAGGTGTTTGGGCAGCACGTAAACTTCGTGGCCGTAGTCGTCCGGCTTTTGCCACAGCTCGATCTGCGCCATTACCTGGTTGGTGAATGAGTTTGACATCACGAAGCTCGGATGTCCGGTGGCGCAGCCCAGGTTCACCAGGCGTCCTTCGGCAAGCAAAATAATGCGCTTGCCATCCGGAAAGATCACATGATCGACCTGCGGCTTGATGTTTTCCCATTCGTATTGCTGCAGTTCGGCAACCTGTATTTCGTTGTCGAAGTGGCCGATGTTGCAGACAATGGCCTGATCTTTCATCGCAGCCATATGGTCATGGGTAATCACGTTGAAGTTGCCGGTGGTGGTAACAAATATGTTTCCCTGCGGCGCGGCCTCTTCCATGGTGACGATGCGAAAGCCTTCCATAGCTGCCTGCAGCGCGCAGATTGGATCGATTTCGGTGATCCAGACGGTGGCACCCAGTCCTTTCAGTGACTGCGCGCAGCCTTTGCCGACATCGCCGTAGCCGCAGACAACGGCGATTTTGCCGGCGATCATCACATCGGTGGCGCGTTTGATGCCGTCCACCAGCGATTCGCGGCAACCGTACAGGTTGTCAAACTTTGACTTGGTAACCGAGTCGTTAACGTTGATAGCAGGGAAGGGCAGTTCGCCTTTCTGCTGCATGGTGTACAGGCGCTGCACGCCGGTGGTGGTTTCCTCGGTGACGCCACCGATTGCGTCGCGACGCCTGGTATACCAGCCGGGCTCGTTCTCCAGCCGTTGTTTAATCGATTTGAACAGCGCGACTTCCTCTTCACTGCCGGGTTTGTCGAGGATGCTCGGATCTTGCTCGGCCTTGGCGCCCAGAATCAGCAGCAGCGTGGCATCGCCGCCATCATCGAGAATGCGGTTCGGTTCGCCGCCGTCGGCCCATTCCATGGCGCGATGGGTGAATTCCCAGTATTCGTCCAGCGTCTCGCCCTTATAGGCAAATACCGGGACACCCGCTGCGGCAATCGCTGCCGCCGCATGATCCTGGGTGGAAAAGATGTTGCAGGAGACCCAGCGCACCTCAGCGCCCAGTTCCACCAGCGTCTCGATCAGCACCGCTGTCTGAATGGTCATGTGCAGTGAGCCCATGATGCGTGCGCCCTGCAATGGCTTCCGACCTTTGTACTCGTCGCGAATCTGCATCAGACCCGGCATTTCGGTTTCGGCAATCGCGATTTCACGCCGGCCCCAGTCGGCCAGTGAAATATCCGCTACATGAAAATCGTCTTTGAGGGCGACGGCTGCTTCTGTGTTCATTTATATATTTGCTCCGTTAAATCAGGCGGCGGCGTCGACTTTGAGTTGTTCGGCTTTGTCAGTCTGCTCCCACCCGAAACCTTCGTTTTCGCGACCAAAGTGCCCATACGCGGCTGTGGCCCGGTATTGCGGCTTGATCAGGTCCAGCATTTCGCGGATGCCGTATGGCGTCAGGTCGAAGTGCTGACGCACCAGCGCTGTTAGTTGCTCCTGCGATACGGTGCCGGTGCCAAAGGTCTCCACGGTAATGGAAGTTGGCTCCGCCACGCCGATGGCGTAACTCACCTGAACTTCGCAACGTTCCGCCAGCCCGGCAGCGACAATATTCTTGGCTACATAGCGAGCGGCGTAAGCAGCTGACCGATCCACCTTGGACGGGTCCTTGCCGGAAAAAGCGCCACCGCCGTGACGAGCCATACCGCCATAGGTGTCCACTATGATCTTGCGGCCGGTCAGCCCACAGTCGCCCACCGGGCCGCCTATCACAAAGTTGCCGGTAGGATTGATGTGGTACTGCGTGTCGCCGGTCAGCCAGCCCGCCGGCAGAATCGGTTTGATGATGCATTCCATTACCGCTTCCTGAAGATCTTTCAGGCTGACATCCGGGTCGTGTTGGGTTGAAAGCACCACTGCATCAATGGCAACCGGCTTGTGGTTGTCGTAGACCAGTGTGACCTGGCTCTTGGCATCGGGGCGGAGGAATGCCAGCTCACCGGCCTTGCGCACCTGCGCCTGTTTTTCGACCAGGCGGTGCGATAACTGAATGGCAGCCGGCATAAGCACGTCGGTTTCGTTGGTGGCATAGCCGAACATCAGGCCCTGATCGCCGGCACCCTGCGCACGCGGGTCGTCGCGATCCACGCCCATGGCGATATCCGGCGATTGCGCGCCGATGGCGTTAAGTACGGCACACGATGCGCCATCAAAGCCCATGTCGGAACTGTTGTAGCCGATATCGAGCACCACATCACGAATGGTTTTTTCCGCGTTGATGACTGCATCGGCGGTTACTTCGCCGGCTACCATGACGAAACCGGTCTTAACCATGGTCTCGACCGCCACGCGCGAATTCGGGTCCTGCTTCAGGTACTCATCCAGAATGGCATCGGAAATCTGGTCCGACATTTTGTCCGGATGGCCCTCGGAAACCGACTCGGAAGTAAACTGGTATCTGTTTGTCATGGTTGAAACTCGAAAATCTGCAAGCAGTGAAAATTGTTTAGAGGGCGGCGGATTATACCCGTGTCCGGCTCAGGCTGCCGGTTTAACCGCAACGATGCCGGCGTGCTCGTTGCCCCGCGCCCGCGGTGTGGAACTGGACAGGAACGCGGCTTTGCTGATTTCGAAACCTGCGGCAGTGCACACTCTGGTCATAATATCCGGGTCCAGCGGATTGATGAATTGCGGGTGGCCTTCCGGGTCGACCCCTGCGGGCAGCAGGCCAATATAGTCATCCACCAGTCCCGGCCAGGGCTCGCCGGCTGCCTTGCGGGTTTCGTAGCGCTCGGCATGGACGTACCACGGCCCGGTGTAGGGCGTGTCCGCTACCAGATAGAGCCGGCCGCCGGGCTTGAGCCACGTATACATCTTGCGCACCGTGGTCTCAATCTGGGGGCCGTCGAGAAAATGCAGTACCCGGGCGGCGAGAATTGCGCGAAACCCTGCGGCAGGGAAGTCGATGTCGGGCAATGCACCCGGACGACTGCGAAACCGCGGCTGCGCTTCGGCAGGCACGCGTTGGGCGAGAATTTCCAGGTGCCGCGGTTCAATATCGCAGGCGACTATGCGGGCACCTGCCTCAAGCGCCGCCAGTGTCGCCACCCCATAGGCGCAGCCGATGTCCAGTGATTCTTCGCCTGAATGCCCGGCGGCTCCCGCATAGGCCGCGAATTCGGCCGAATAGTCATCCAGCCCTTCGGTCATCCAGCCGGTCTTGTTGAGGGTGGGAATCAGTCCCTGCACCGGAGATTCGGGCAACAAATTATCGTTATTCGCCATTCTGGTTCCTTTTTTTAAGGTCGCGGCATTTGCGACCACGGGGCGCTTGGGCGAAAATGCGCTGCCCTGCCGGCTGCCGGAAAAGCACTCGGTCAGCGACCTTATAAACAATAAGTATTAATAACATGGTTTCAAACACTGAGTCGGCTGCCACGCAGCCCGGTCGCCGCGATCTGGCGAACGCCATTCGCGCACTTTCAATGGATGCTGTGCAGGCAGCCAATTCGGGGCACCCGGGTGCGCCGATGGGCATGGCCGATATTGCCGAGGTGTTATGGAACGACTATCTGAAACACAATCCGGAAAACCCGCGCTGGGCTGATCGTGACCGTTTCGTGCTGTCCAACGGACACGGCTCCATGCTGCTGTATTCCCTGCTGCATCTGACCGGTTATCCGCTGAGCCGTGATGAACTGAAAAATTTTCGTCAGCTCGGCGCTCTGACCGCCGGGCATCCGGAATACGAGCCGGATATCGGCATTGAAACCACCACCGGGCCGCTTGGTCAGGGTGTCACTAATGCCGTGGGTATGGCGCTGGCGGAAAAAATGCTGGCCGCGCAGTTCAACCGCCCGGATTTCGCCGTGGTGGATCACCGTACCTGGGTCTTTCTCGGCGACGGCTGCCTGATGGAGGGTATCTCCCACGAAGCCTGCTCGCTGGCGGGTACGCTGGGGCTCGGCAAGCTGATCTGTTTTTACGACGACAATGGCATTTCCATTGACGGTGAGGTGCAGGGCTGGTTTGCGGATGACACACCGGCCCGTTTCGAGGCCTATGGCTGGCAGGTGGTGCGGGATGTTGACGGCCATGATGCTGCCGCCATCAAGGCGGCCGTGGATCAGGCGGTTGCCAATACCACGCAGCCCACGCTGATCTGCTGCAAGACGGTGATTGGTTTTGGGGCTCCGAACAAACAGGGGACTGAGGCCACCCACGGTGCACCATTGGGTGCAGAAGAAATTGCGGCCGCGCGGGAGTTTCTCAACTGGCCCTATGCACCGTTTGAAATTCCTGCGGATATTGCGGCCGGCTGGGACGGTCGGGCACGCGGCGCGGCGCTGGAGTCGGAATGGCAGACGCGCTTCGAGGCCTATGCAGCCGCGCACCCTGATCTGGCTGAGGAGCTGCGCCGTAGGGTGGCGGGTGAGCTGCCGGTCAACTGGGAGGCCGATGCTAGTGCTGCGATTGCCGCTATTGCGCAGAATGACAAGACGCTTGCCACCCGCAAGGACTCGCAGGTTGCACTCAATGCCTTTGCGCCACTGCTGCCGGAACTGGCCGGCGGTTCCGCTGACCTGACCGGTTCCAACCTGACGATGCACGATACGTCGGTACCGGTTACGCCCGAGTCGGCTGCTGGGAACTACATTTACTTCGGCGTGCGCGAATTTGCGATGGCCGCGATGCTGAACGGTATGACGCTGCACGGTGGCTTCATTCCATATGGCGGCACCTTTCTGACATTCTCCGACTATGCGCGCAACGCTCTGCGTATGG
>JAUIEY010000046.1 GCA_030429685.1 Gammaproteobacteria bacterium | reverse complement strand
AGGTGCGTGCGGATTTCCCTGAGCAAGGCATTCCGATTCAGGCTCTTGTCGGATTCATATATCCGCATGCTGAGGCGCACCTGGTTGCCGTCGGCAGACATATAGGGGTCCACCAGGGTCTGCTTGATACTGGCAGGCAGGCGCTTGTATAGCACCGACAGAAAAAAGGTTCCGGGCGCTTCATTCTGGTTCAGGGTCTGGAGCATCTGCATGGTTGTTGCCAGCGACAGCACCTTGCCGGTATGCGGCAGACTGTCGAGATAGTCGTGCACCTCGCGCAGCCGTTCCAGCCGGAAACTGTTGTACCAGTAACTGGTCGCGCCCAGATCGGGGCGCAAATTGCGTGCTGCCGCCAGCCCGTCTGCCGTTGCGGCGGCGCCGAGCTCAGCTTCAGCGCCGAAATCGTCAGTAAAGTCATCCGTGAATTCGTCCGTGAATTCGTCGTCCGCCGCAGCAGCAGCGCTGAAGCCGTCCGTGAAGTCGTCCGTGAATTCATCATCCACCGCAGTCGCGGGTGCCGCAGCATCTGCATTCAGACGCGCCATAAATTCCGCGTCAGCATCCAGCACCACATCCAGCGGCATGGTGCCGCCGAGCTCGCGGTCAATCACCAGCATGCCGCGGTAGATCGCTGTGTCCTCTTTGAAGTAATCAATGAAGCGGTTCTCCACTTCGAGCTTGCTCATGCCCACGCCGCCGGCCAGCGCCAGTGCCAGGCAGACCGACAGTGTCATGAACGGCCAGTGACGCACCAGCGAGGCGAAATAGCCGGTGATCAGCTGGGTCGAATCGCCATGATCACGCGCCACGCCGGGCTTGAGAAAGATGAGCATGGCGGGGAACAGCACAAAGGCCGTCGCCAGTACCGCCAGCATGCCCATCACCATCATCCAGCCAAAATCGATTACCGGCCGGATACCGCTGATCAGCAGGGAAGCAAACCCCACCATGGTGGTTAATGCAGTGAACAGGCACGGGCTGGCCTTATCGCGCAGAGTAGTCCGCAGTAACCAGCGCTGTTCGGCATCCGGGTTTTCGGCATGCAGCTCCCGGTAGCGCTGAATCAGATGCACAGTCAGCGAAAGGCTGAAAATCAGCATCAGCGCGACAAAGTTGGACGAAACTACGGTCACCCGCCACTCCAGCAGACCGAGCAAGCCGACAATAAACAGCACCGACACCAGGCAACAGGTCAGGGACACCACGACCCAGCGCGGGCGGCCGAAGATTACGCTGAGCAACACGATCAGGAACAACAGAATGCCGCTGCCAAACACCGCGATGTCACTGCGGATGTAGTCAATCATGTCGCTGACAATCATGGGCACGCCGCCCAGATGTATCTCGCCGAATTCCGTGTGTTCGTCGAGAATGGCCCGCACCGCAGCGATATCCCGCTGCTGGCGATCAAGCAGGCGGTCACGCAGCGCCTTGATGCGGTCGGACTGCTGCTGCTCAGTACGTTTTTCCGCAGCACTGAGACTGGCGCCGGCGGCCTTAGCGCGAATCTCATCGCGGGCCTCGATCAGTTGATCGAGTTCCGGGTCGCCGGTCAGGCGAATCAGCAGAGCCGTGGTGTCGCCGCTCAGGCTCATCAGCAAATTACTGTAAACCGGGCTTTCGCGCAGTTCCCTGCGGGCCAGCTCGCGATCGGCACCAGGGCTTTCCAGAGTCGGAATGGATTCCTGCAACGACGCAAGATTGGTGCCCGGGCCGGTAATCAGCGGCACATCCAGAATGCTGACAACCTCGGCGACATTTTCCAGGGCGCGCAGTTTGTCGCGCAGCGCCAGCAGGTCGTCAAAGGTGCGCTGCTCGAACAGGTCGCGACGCGCGGTATAGGTAACGACCAGATAGTCGTCGGAACCGTAGCGATCCACTACCTCGCGGTAGTAGCGCAGGTCGCGGTCATTTTCGAGCAGCAGCGAATCCGCCGACGCGTCCAGCTGGAAGCGCGGAATAAACACGGCAAAAGCCGCTGTCACCAGCGCCACTGCCAGCAAAGCCAGCCAGGGCCGGTCCAGTACAAAAAGATCAAGGATCGAGGCAAAGAAAGAACGCATAAGTCTGAAAACTTAACATAAGCAAAGATGTCACCCGCGAGTAACTGATTATGTATTACGTGACGCAGTCCGCATACCACTATCTGCCATACAGATACGCTTTTGCTCGTGCCTCTGCCTGTGTTCGGGAGCGGCGCGTTTTGGGCGAAAAGAGGAAATTTCCCGTTGCGGAAACTGTTCGACAGATTCAGCTACAAGGTGCTGGGATTGGCGCTGGCGGTGGTTCTCACCGCGCAGGCGGCGACCGTAATCACCGTGTTGCGCTTCGCCGAAGGCGAATACGACCGTATTGCCCAGGAAGACCTGAAAAAAGCCCGCAATGGATTTGCGCACGCCCTTGAGCACCGCTCGCAGGCGCTCAGCGACATTATTTACGCGGTCACCTCGCACCCCGATGTGATCGCAGCGGCGCGGGCCGGACGCGGCAGGGACCGGCTGATGGCCGTCATTCAGTCGGCGATGACACAGGCCAACGCCAAAGCTGCGGTGCTGTATGCGGCTGACGGCAGCATTGATACGACCTTCGGTATTGATGCGCAGGACCGCAATTTGTTTGCCGATTTGCCGGGCAAGGATCATGACCTGGTCGTACTTGGCGAGGGCGCGTTCGAGATGGCCGTACTGCCGATAAATGCCGACGATCCGGTGGGCTGGCTGGCACTCGGCTACGCCATTGATGACAACATTGCCGGCAAGATGGGCACCAATACTGGTGTCGACATATCCTTGCTGCGCACCAGTCACACCGGTCGCGTCGGGCTGCTGGGCAGTTCACTACCGACCGAAGAGCGCGAGCTGGTGCGCATAACCGCGGATGACGTCGGCAAGGGTAAGAAACCCGAAGAGGCGCTGGCGCAAATGTCGCAACAGTTCCGCACTACAGCAGAGCGCTACTTTGAAGATGACCTGCGCGTACTGGTGCTGTTCCACAAACGCGTGGAAGACGCCCGCCGGCCGTTTGTCGCCCTGCGCGGCGCAATGACTCATGCGACCGGCATATCCGTGCTGGGCGCACTGCTGCTGGCCATACTGATGTCACGCGCGGTAACCACACCGGTACGGCAATTGCTGATGGCAGCACGGCGCATGAGCGTGGGCAACTACAGCAAGAAACTGGCAATCAACTCAAGCGATGAATTCGGCGAACTGGCCAAGGCTTTTGAGACCATGCGCAAAGGCATTGCCGAACGCGAGCAACGTATCGTGTACCAGGCTGAATTCGATGCCCTGACCGGCCTGCCGAATCGCCTGCACTCCATGGACCTGTTGCGCGAAGCGCTGCGCAATGCGTCGAAAAACGGCGACCCGGTTGTGGTGATGGTGATGCACCTGCAGCGCTTCCGTGAAATCCAGTCATCACTGGGACATGAAATCGGTGACGAGGTTTTGCGGCAGACCGCACAGCGCATGCGTGCGGCCCTGGATGAATCGCATGTGCTGGCCCGCCTCGAAGGCGACCAGTTTCTGATCATTGCGCCCGATACCGACAAGGAAGAAGGCAAGCGCCTGGCCCGGCGGCTGGCCGGCATGCTCGACGCCGGCCTGAATGTGCAGTCGGTTAACGTCACGCTGGACGCCTGTATCGGCTTCTGCGTCAGCCCCGAGCACGGCCGTCAGCCGGACGAACTGCTGCGGCGTGCGGCGGTGGCCAAGAACGATGCTCAGCAGGGACAGAAACGCATTCGCATCTATCAGAACGGCCGCGAGGCGCGTCATGTGCGCCAGCTTGCCATCCTCGGTGACCTGCGCCGCGCCACCCGCGAAAACGAATTGCAATTGTATCTGCAGCCCAAAGTGGCACTACAGAACACGCAGGTATGCGGCGCCGAAGCGCTGCTGCGCTGGAACCACCCGGAACTCGGTCAGATTGCGCCGTTCGAATTTATTCCGCTGGCCGAACGGGCCGGCTGTATCGGCATGATCACCGAGTGGATGCTTGGCCGCGCTGTGGCGCAGGCCCGTTCCTGGAAAGACCAGGGCATCAACCTGCCGATTGCCGTCAACCTGTCCGCACAGGATCTGCTGGGCGACAACCTGGTCGGACTGATCGAGCAGGAACTTGAAGTCAACAAGATGGATGCCAGTTGCCTGATCCTTGAGATCACCGAGGAAGCGTTGGTGCATGACCTCGAATACGCTATCAAGATCCTCGAGCGGCTGCGCGAAATGGGTGCCAGTACATCCATGGACGATTTCGGCACCGGCTATTCATCACTCGGTCACCTGCAGCAAATGCCGGTGGACGAACTGAAGATCGATCGTGCTTTTGTGACTAACCTGCCTGATCACCAGCAAAACTCGGCGATTGTTCGTGCTGTCATCAACATGGCGCACAACCTTGGCCTGGAAGTAGTCGCTGAAGGCGTGGAAACCACTGCAGCACTGCGCTGGCTGCGCGAGGAAGGTTGTGAGCGCGCGCAGGGTTACTACCTGAGCAAACCCATGCCCGCCGATGAATTCGTGCCATGGATGCGCCACTGGGAAAGTCTGGCGCATGAAGACTTGTCCGCGGATGCGGATATGACCGATTCGCTGATCCTGCGCCCGCGCCTGATTACCTGAACGTCTTTACGGCGCCGACTGTTGCGGCGCGACCCGGTGCCAGTCACCGTTGCGCACGATTTCCCAGGCCGGCCAGAACACCGGATCCAGCTTGAGAGTAATGACGCGAATCGCATTGTTCCATTCACGCAGGGTCAGACGTACCGAATCGCCGGCGCCCTTGCCGGTCACGCTGGCCACGAAATCATTCAGGTTGGCTACCGGGTGGCCGTCAACTTCCACTATCCGGCTGCCCGCCGACAGGTTGGCCCGCGCGGCAGGTGAGCCGTAGGCATAGTAAGAAACGTATACGCCCTCCGGCGCAATGCCACGCTGCGCGGCCACATCGCGATAAGGTTCCTGTAGCACAGCGCCGCCCCAGTTAAGCAGGCGGTTAATGCCGCTGCCATCAAGCTGAGTGACGGGCACGCTTAGAGTCAACTCAGTGCCGTCACGCCACACCGTCACATCAATGGCGGCACGACCGTGCACGGCGCGCTCGACTTCGCGAAAGCGGTTCACCGGCTGTGCATTTACGGCCAGCAGCAAATCACCGCTGCGCAGCCATTCGTCCGCCGGGGTACCGGCAACCGTGCGCACCACGGTAAGCACATCCCGGCGCTGCGGATCATGCTCCAGCAACCGCTGTGTCCATGCTTCCGGCAAACCGAAATTGCGCGCCTGAGCCATCGGCAAGGTTGCCATCTCGATTTCCAGTGAATACACCGGCTCACCACCGCGCACCCGTTGCAGCGTTTCCAGTATGACGTCAACGGGAACACCGCGGCTGTCTTCGCGCAAATCGTTGCCGTAGTCGTAGGCAAAGCTCGACCACAACGCCACGACCCGCGCACGTTTGTCCATCAGTACACCGTCAATGCCCGGCGTAGTCACCAGGGAAATGCCTTCCAGATTGGTTTCGCGAAACCGCAGCGAGTTCGACAGCGGGTAGTAAAGCGGTGCTACCGCCGCCACCTTGACCGCCTGATTCGCCAGCATGCCCTGCGGGCGCAAACCCACTGCGCGCAGTTCATCACCGGGCGTCAGCTGCACGGATTTCAGCTGCGCAGCGCGCACCGGCGTGCTGCCAAGTTCGGCAGGATCGTAGGACAGTACTGCCAGATTGTGCAGCGGATGAATAAATTCCACCCGGCCGCTGATCTCTGCCGACGCCGCAAACGTCAGCCGCACATCGCCGAGCGCTTCCGGCACGGTGTTGCGGTCAACCACGACCAGCCCCTGCTCGGCATCCACAACCAGACCGGTGCCGTAGTAGTGCGGCTCGGACACGCCGGAATAACTGTAGGGCATGTCAAAATTAACCATTACCAGCGACTCGGATATCCGCTGCAGAGCACGATCAGGCTGTGGTGCAAAACTGGCATTGACCGGTTGCTGCGGCTGCGGTGCGGGGCCCGACGGCAAGGCACGGCACGGCCACTCGCCGCTGCCACGTTCGAGCGTGCAGCGGTTTGCCGGGTACCAGCGGCGGTCCATGCGCATCACGCTTTGCTGCACCGTCGCCGGTTCATCCAGAGTGTAGTAGCGCAGGGTCGCTTTCTGTCCGTCGGCCAGTTCAGCCAGCACGGTGGCAAATTCATCCAGCGTGGTAACCGACCGGCCGTCAACAGCCTCTATAACACTGTAGGCCGGCAGACCGGCCGTACCGAGCACATAACCCGGCGCAGCAACATAAATACCGCGTTGCGCGCGGTTCAGGTGCCAGGCCTGCTGATAGGACAGTTCATGCACCACGGCTTTGCCGAATTCGATGTACTCGGACGGCGTCAACGCATGCAAATCGGCCACCGCCACCTGCTGCGACAATTTCTGCCCAAGACGTTCCAGCTCGACCTGCACCGTGCCACCGACCGCATCGTCCAACGCCGCCTCCAGCGTGACAAAGTCCACCAGTGGCTGGCGGTTGACCGCCAGCAGTATGTCGCCCACCTGCAGAATGTTGTCAGCTACCCCTTCGGGCATCACGTTGCTCACCACCAGCATGCCGATCTGCCCGGGGAAACGCCGGCGGTACTCGCCTTCAGTAGTAGCCTGCAGTCCGAGCCGGCCGAGTTCGTCGTAGGCCATCTGCACAAAACGGGTCTGCAGGGTGCCGCGCGGCACCGGTTCTCCGGCGCGGATCAGGTCCAGTGCGCGTTTGATACGCGGCAACGGCAGAAAGAAACTGCTCGCCGCGCTGTTGCTGGCGCCGGCATTCAGGGCCACCACATCGCCGCGGCGATCCAGTACCGGTGAACCCGACGACCCGCCGGAACTGCCTGACGCCGCCTGTATATAGAAAGTGTTGAAGTCGTTGTAACGGCCGTAGCCGTACTGCGGCGCCTTGCGATCCAGCCGGGCAATGGTGCCGGATAAAATAGACAACTGCTCGCCCGCATCGTTACCGACGATGCGTACTTCCAGTCCCACCGCGGCCCGCTCCGGGGCCAGCCGTAATTCTGCCGGCTGCAGAAAACGCAATGCAGCAGGATCAAAGCGGAACAACCCGAAATCGTGCACCGGATCGCGATACACCGGCTGCAGTTCAACTTCCTCGCGGTTGATAAACAGGGCCTTGGCACGCACCGGACCCGGCGAAATTACATGCCGGTTGGTCAGGATCAGCCCCTGCTCAATATCAACCACAAAGCCGGTGGCCTGACTGCTCTGGTTGCGGTCGGTGTCGAAAGCCCGCGGCACATCCACGTCCAGCGATACGACGCCGCTGGAGATGCGCTCCAGCATGGCGCTCCAGTCCGCTTCCTGGGCAAGCGCCGCGTACGCCGGCAATACCAGGGTGAAGGCCAGCAAACGCAAGCGCATGGTTAACACCGGGCTTATAAACCCAGCCGGTAGCCAAACGCGGCGGCAAACTGCTCATCCAGCGTCGCCGGCGTGAAAATATGATTCTGCGTACCGCGATGGGCAATTTTGATCGCGCCGAGCAGCGCCGCGAGACGCCCGGAGTCTTCCCAGTTCATGTCATTGAGCAGGCCGTAAAGCAGACCGGCGCGATAGGCATCGCCGCAACCGGTGGGATCCAGCACATCGGCCGCTTTGACGGCCGGAATTTCAATACATTCGTCACCGGCATAGATCCGTGAGCCCTTGGCGCCGCGCGTCACAATCAAAGCCTGCACGTGCCCCGCGATGGTTGCTATATCCCAGCCGGTGCGTTCCTGCAGCATCTGGCCTTCATAGTCGTTCACCGTCACCCAGCTGGCCTGATCTATGAAGGTGCGCAGTTCATCGCCGTCGAACATGGGCAAACCCTGACCAGGATCAAACACAAAGGGTATGCCGGCTGCAGCAAACTGGCGCGCATGGTCGAGCATGCCCTGCCGGCCATCCGGCGAAATCATGCCGATACTGATGCCGTCGGCGTGCGGGATCGCATTAATATGCGAGTGATCCATGGCACCGGGATGAAAGGCGGTGATCTGGTTGTCGTCCAGATCAGTGGTGATATAGGCCTGCGCCGTAAACGTGCCGGCGACCTGACTGATGTAGCGGCTGTCCAGCTGCTTGCTTGCCAGCCAGCTGCGATAGTTGTCGAAATCGTCGCCCACGGTGGCCATGGCATAACCCGAACCGCCCAGCATGTTGAGGTTGTAGGCAATGTTGCCGGCACAGCCGCCGAATTCCTTGCGCATTTCCGGCACCAGGAAGGCCACATTCAGAATGTGGATCTGGTCCGGCAGAATCTGTTCCTGAAACCGGCCCGGGAAGACCATGATGTTGTCGTAGGCCATCGAGCCACATATCAATGCAGACATTTTTTTCCTTTGCCGCCGCGCGGCTGGTCAGGCAGCGGGTTGTTTCCAGATAAGGTCAGGCTGTTTGGCAGCACGGACATCGTCGAGCCGGCGCACCGGCATGGTCAGCGGCGCCTGTTTGACCGCATCGGCATCATCATAGGCCTGCTGGCGAATGGCAACCAGTGCAGCAACAAAGGCGTCCAGCGTCTGGCGCGACTCGGACTCGGTCGGCTCAATCAGCAAACACTCCGGCACCAGCAACGGGAAATACGTGGTCGGCGCATGAAAGCCATGGTCCAGCAGCGCCTTGGCAAAATCCATGGCCGTCACGCCCGTGTCACGGGTGATCTGCTTGAGCGAAATGATGAACTCGTGGCTGGCGCGCCGCTGCGGATAAGCCAGCGCAAAACCTTCGTCCTGCAGACGCGCCATCAGGTAATTGGCATTCAGCACCGCAAAATCGGATACGCGCTGCATGCCGGCTTCGCCGAGCATGCGCATATACACATAGGCACGCAGCAACACTCCGGCATTGCCCATGAACGCAGACAGCCGCCCAATGCTTTGCGGGCAGCTATGCTCATCTGCCCAGACATAGTTACCGCCCTGCTTCACCACATAAGGTATGGGCAGAAACGGCCGCAGCTTGTCACCGACGCCAACGGCACCGGAACCCGGCCCGCCGCCACCATGTGGCGTGGAAAAAGTCTTGTGCAGGTTGACATGCACCACATCAAAACCCATCGCACCCGGCGAGGTTTTGCCGAGAATGGCATTCAGGTTGGCACCGTCGTAGTACAACAGGCCGCCGGCAGCATGCACGATCGCAGCAATTTCGCTGATCTGCCGCTCAAACACCCCCAGCGTGGACGGATTGGTGAGCATGATGCCGGCCGTTTGCGGCCCTACCACCGCCCGCAGCTTGTCGATGTCCAGGTCACCGTCCGGACGCGTCGGCACCTCGACCACATCACAGCCGCACATGGTGGCCGTGGCGGGATTGGTGCCGTGTGCGGCGTCGGGAACAATTATCTGCGTTCTTTCGCTATCGCCGCGCGCATCATGATACGCCTTGATCATTGCCACTCCGGCAAACTCGCCCTGCGCGCCAGCCATCGGCGTCAGCGACACTGCCTGCATGCCGGTGACTGTCTGCAACATCTCCTGCAACTCATGCATGGTTTGCAAAAAACCCTGGCCATGCTCGACAGGTGCCAGCGGGTGGCGCGCCAGAAACTGCGGCAGCATTGCAAGGCGGTTACATACCCGCGGGTTGTACTTCATGGTGCAGGAACCCAGCGGATAGAAATGCGTATCAATGGAAAAATTCAGTTGTGACAGGCGCGTGTAGTGGCGCACCACATCCAGCTCCGATGCGGTTGGCAACGGCGGCTCGTCCTGCCGCAAAAACTCGGCCGGCAATTCACCTGTCCCGCTGGCGCGCGGCGCAAACCCCTGCCGGCCTGCCGAACGGTATGCAAATATCAGTTGCTCATTCATGCGGCTGCTCCGAATACTTCGCCCATGGATGCCGCGTAGGCGCGAATGTCTTCACTGCCACGCGTCTCCGTGGCACACACCAGCAGAGCGTTGCCCAGTTCGGGATAGTGCTGACTCAGATCAAAGCCACCCAGCACTCCCTGCCGCGACAAAGCATCCAGTACCGGCCCCACCGGCCGGTCAAGCTGCAAAACAGCCTCGTGGAAATATGGCTGGGTAAAAGGGGGCGAGATACCCGGCAGCGCCGCGAGCTGCGACACCAGTTCCCGGGTATTGGCATGGCAGGACTGTGCAACCTCGCGCAGTCCGGCAGCGCCGAGCAGCGCCATGTAGATGGTCGCCGCCGTTGCCACCAGACCCTGATTGGTACAGATATTGGACGTGGCCCGCGACCGGCGAATGTGTTGTTCGCGGGCCTGCAGGGTCAGCGTAAAACCGGGGTTGCCGTCCAGATCCAGCGTACGCCCGACAATGCGCCCGGGCATCTGCCGGACTATGGCCTGGCGACACACCAGGAAACCTACGTAGGGCCCGCCGGCCGACATCGGCACGCCAAGTGGCTGACCTTCGCCACAGGCAATATCGGCACCTTCGGCGCCCCACTGACCCGGCGGCCGCAGCACTGCCAGCGCAGTCGGGTTGACCACGGCAATGGCCAGCGCGCCGTTGGCGTGTGCCCAGTCGGTAAGCGCATCCACCTGTTCGAGGTTACCGAGGAAACTCGGCTGCTGCACCGCCACCGCGGCGAAGTCTTTGCCGCTCAGCGCTGCCAGCGCGGCATGGTCACAGCAACCATCCTGCAGCGGCAGTTCCTGCAGGCTGATGCCCTGACCCCGGAGCATGACAGTGGCAACTTCGCGGTAATAAGGATGCAGTGAACGCGCCACCAGAATACGCCGCGATTTGCTGCGGCGATTAGCGCGCACGGCCATCAGGCAGGCTTCGGCAAATGCAGTGGCGCCGTCATACAGTGAGGCATTGGACACATCCAGGCCGGTCAGCCCGGCCAGCATGGTCTGAAACTCGTAGATGACCTGCAGCGTGCCCTGACTGGCTTCAGCCTGATAGGGCGTATAGGCCGAATAAAACTCGCCGCGCGTGGCAATATCCCAGACAGCTGCCGGCACGTAGTGGTCGTAGGCCCCCGCGCCGATAAAACACAACGGTTCGCCGTCCGCGCGCGCGCGGCTTTGCATCAGCCGGGAGATTTCCGCTTCGCTCAGCGCCGGGCCGATTGCCTGCAGGCCCGCCATACGCAGCGGCGCGGGAATTTCATCAAACAGATCGGCGCAGGAACTCGTCCCGGTCACCGCCAGCATGGCGGCAACATCGGCATCCGTATGCGGAATAAATGGCATCAGTCTTCCAGTTCGGCAAGAAAGCGTTCGTAGGCTTCGGCATCCATACAGGTGTCGAGCTCGGTGGCATCGGCAGGCCGCAGACGAAATATCCAGCCATCATCGTAAGGGCTGCTGTTTACCAGTTCCGGTTCTTCCGCCAGCGCTTCATTGACTGCAGTGATTTCACCGCCCAGCGGGCTGTAAACGTCGCTCGCTGCCTTCACTGACTCCACCACCGCGCAGGCGTCGCCGGCGCCAAAATCGCTGCCGTTTTCGGGCACTTCGACGAATACCAGTTCGCCGAGTGCGGCCTGCGCATGGTCGGTAATACCCACCGTG
>JAUIEY010000045.1 GCA_030429685.1 Gammaproteobacteria bacterium | reverse complement strand
CTGCCGCTGGCGGACCGTGCCACCCTGGCCAACATGAGTCCTGAATTCGGCAGCACCTGTGGCATTTTCCCGATTGACGGCGAGACGCTGCGCTACCTGCGCACCTCGGGTCGCGATGAGCAACAGATTGCGCTGATTGAGGCATATGCCAAAGCGCAGGGCATGTGGCGCGAAGATGGCCAGGCTGACCCGCTGTTTACCGACGTGCTGGAACTGGATATGGCCACGGTGGTGCCCTCGCTGGCCGGCCCGAAGCGCCCACAGGATCGCATTCCGCTGACCGCCGCGCAGGATTTCTACCAGCGTGATCGCGACAATGCCGATGAAAAAAGCGTAACTGTCACCAGCGATACCGGTGAGTACCCGCTTGAGGACGGCGCTGTAACCATCGCCGCTATTACCAGTTGCACTAACACGTCGAACCCCTCGGTCATGATTGCCGCCGGTCTGGTGGCGCGCAAGGCGCGCGAAAAAGGCCTGATGACCAAGCCGTGGGTGAAAACCTCGTTGGCACCGGGTTCGCGCGTGGTTACCAATTACCTGACCAAACCGGGGCTTATCGATGACCTCGCAGCGCTGGGTTTCAATGTGGTCGGCTATGGCTGTACCACCTGCATCGGCAACTCCGGGCCGTTGCGTCCGGAAATCGAAGCAGCTATCAAGGAAAATGATCTGATTGTTACCAGCGTGCTGTCGGGTAACCGCAACTTTGAAGGCCGCATTCACCAGCTCGTCAAGATGAACTACCTGGCGTCGCCGCCGCTGGTGGTGGCGTATGCCATTGCCGGCACCATGAACTGCGACATCGTCAATGAGCCGATCGGCAAGGACGCAGCCGGCAACGATGTATATCTGCGTGATATCTGGCCGTCGCAGGCGGAAATTGCCGAGTTGATTGAGCAGAACATTGATCGTGACATGTTTCAGTCAACCTATGCCGAGGTGTTTGCCGGCGATTCGAACTGGAATCAGATTGAGGCGCCTACCGGGCAAAGCTACGCCTGGGATGACAATTCCACTTATGTGCAGAACCCGCCCTACTTTGTCGGCATGGAAAAAGAACCGGCGCCGCGCGGCGAAATCAGTGGCGCACGCTGCCTGGCACTGCTGGGCGACTCGGTCACGACCGACCATATCTCGCCCGCCGGATCGATCGCCCCCGACAGCCCGGCCGGCAAGTACCTGCAGGAACAGGGCGTGGCCGTAGGCGATTTCAATTCCTATGGTTCGCGACGTGGCAACCACGAGGTCATGATGCGTGGCACTTTTGCCAATATCCGGCTGCGCAATCAGCTCGCCCCCGGTACCGAGGGCGGCTGGACCCGTTTTCAGCCTGGTGGTGAGCAAATGACTATTTACGATGCCTCTATGAAGTACCAGGCTGAAGGTACGCCGCTGGTCGTGCTGGCGGGCAAGGAATACGGCACCGGCTCATCGCGCGACTGGGCTGCCAAGGGCACCCTGCTGCTCGGTGTAAAAGCCGTCATTGCCGAAACCTACGAGCGAATTCATCGTTCCAACCTGGTGGGCATGGGCGTATTGCCGCTGCAATTCAATAGCGGCGACTCGGCCGCGTCACTCGGCCTGACCGGCAGCGAAAGCTTTGACATCAAGGGTCTTGGCGGCACGCCCGACGCGGTAACGGTGGTTGCGACAGCAGCTGACGGCACCAGCAAGGAATTCACGGCGCGGGTGCGGATTGATACGCCGAAAGAGTGGGACTACTACAACAACGGCGGCATCCTTCACTACGTATTGCGGCAACTTGCCGCGTAGTGAGGCCGCGTCATGACTAAACAGATTTCTTGGAAAAACTTTTAAGATTCTGTTTTATATGGCTTTACTGATCCATAACGGCGTGCTGTCCCAGGCAGCGGACAGGCGCCGGTCAATGCGCCGGTAATCCGGTTCAAAACGCTCCACCAGGCTCCAGTAGCGCCTGGAGTGGTTCATATGGCGCAGGTGGCAGAGTTCATGAATGATGACGTAGCGCAGCTCCGCCGGGGTTCGCAACGCCACGGCAGCGTTCAGACTTACGGTACCGCTCGGCGAGCAGCTGCCCCAGCGAGTCTGCTGCAGCCTGACCTGCAGCCGTTCAGGGTACAGCCCCGTCTCATTTGAGAGCCGGGTTGTGGCGGCACTGAGGTGGCGCCGCGCCTTGCGCTTGAGCCAGCCCTGCAGTGCAGGCCAGACATACGCGGGCGACTCCTCCGGCACGAACACCAACAGGTTATCGCCGTTCTCACGAACCCGCGGTCGCGCGGCGGCGAAATACTGCACGGTAAATGCCTCTCCCACCGCTGCCAGCTCAATTTCTTCGGGCAGCAGCTTTTCCCCGGCCCGTTGCCGCAGATAGCTTTGCTGGGTGCGCGCAATCCAGTCCCGGTGCTCGCTGACAAACCGGTCAATGGTGGCCTGCGAGGTCCGTTCCGGCACCACAATTTCCACCCCGCCGCTGGGAAATACCTGGATACGCAGATTGCGGGCCCGTTTGCTGACGCGCAGTTGCCATTGCGGCGGTTGCGCCGCGTCGCTGGCGCCGGCAGGCGGCTGGTTGAGTTGCTGCAGGTCCATCGCTAAGCTTGCGCGCACTTTTCCCGGGCGGAACGGCTTACAGTATATCGACATGCAGCAATTAATCGATATTGGCGCAAATCTTACTCACGACAGTTTTGACCGTGATCGCGATGCCGTAATCGATGCGGCCCGCGCCGTCGGTGTGCAACGCATGCTGGTCACCGGTGCCTCTGCGCAGGGCAGCCGTCAGGCTGCCGACCTTGCTGCTGCCTACCCGGGCATCCTGTTTGCCACTGCCGGTGTGCACCCGCATCACGCTGCGGAATACACCAGCGATACCGGGCCGTTACTGGCAAGCCTGCTGGAACGCTCCGATGTGGTTGCTGTCGGCGAATGCGGACTCGACTATTTCCGCAACTTTTCGCCACTGGCGGCGCAAAAACAGGCTTTTACCGCGCAGCTCGAACTGGCTGTGAGCTGCCGGAAACCGGTATTCCTGCATCAGCGGGATGCCCATGACGATTTTGTGAATATTCTGGCTGCCTACCTGCCGCAGCTTAGCGGCGGGGTTGCGCACTGTTTTACCGGTACACGCGGTGAAATGCAGGAATACCTGGACATGGGGTTGTATATCGGCATCACCGGCTGGGTGTGCGATGAACGGCGCGGACACGATTTGCAGGCGGCTGTGCCGCATTTGCCGCTGGACCGGTTGCTGCTGGAAACCGATGCGCCCTACCTGGTGCCGCGCGACCTGCCGGAAAAAATGCCCGCCCGGCGCAACGAACCGCGGGTGCTGCCGCATATCCTGAGTACGGTTGCGCGCCTGATGGAGCGTGAAGAAGCTGACGTTGCCGCGGCGGCTACGGCGAATACAGAGCAACTGTTCGGCCTGTAGCGCTGCTCCCGGGCGCAACGCGCCGGGCGGATGGCCGAGTTAAATTGCGCTGCGCGCGGCGTTGCGCAACTGTTCCCAGGCCGAGATATAGGTTTGCGGTATCTCCTGCGCTGCTTCTTTTTCCAGCTCGGTAATCAGTTCATCGAACATCACAACGTGTGACGGTACCCCCTTGGTAAACAGCGCTTGCCTGCCAAAGGCAATATAGCCGTGCACCGGAATGCCATCCGGCAACAGCGCTGTCACGGCGGCTACCCGGTCATACAGCCCGTCCTGCGGATTGGGGAAGCCGAAGCGGGATTTGCCGGTCAGCACGGCCCACTCCTGCATGGTATCGCTGCCGAATACATTGCCCCGGATGTGCTTGAGATTCAGCACCACAATACCGCGCGAGCATAGCAGCGCGTATTCAAGATGAATTTCGGCTTCCTCGCCGTCTTTGCCGGTCGGGATCAGGATCTGACTCAGCAGGCCGCTGCAGTTACGGCGCAGCCGCGCTTCCGGAAGTTGCCGGCGACGGCGCCAGATCAGCCATGCCAGCACAACGAGCAGCAGGATTAGCAGACCGAACAGGACACTTGTCAGCGAAATGGCCGGCATGACGTGACTGCTTCAGAGCCTCGCGACGACCTGCGCCGCGTCTGCCTCAATGGTTTCAAATTGCGCCGGCCACTCCAGCAACTTTGCCAGCTCGTCCGGAACCGCAACCTGCTCGCCGATAAGCGGCTCGACAATTTCGTCAAACTTGGCTGCGTGTGCCGTGGCGACCACGATCCAGTGGCGGCCACGGCGATCCGCATCATCAAGTTGCTGCCGGTAGACTTGAAAGCCGGTGGCGGTGTGCGGGCACCAGGCGATGCCCTGACGTTCGAATTCGGCCACAATCTGGGCACGTATCTGCGCGTCGGTTACCGAAAACGCCCGCACTCGGGAGCGCAGTTCAGCGGCTTCGCCCCACAGGTTGCGCAGCCGTTCCATGTTGCTTGGATTGCCGACATCCATGGCAGAGGCCAGCGTTGCGATGCTGCTGCGTGGCGTCCACTCACCGCTGTCGAGGTACTCCGGAATGGTGGTGTTGGCATTGGTCGCCAGCACCAGTTCTTCTACCGGCAGACCCATGCTCTTGGCCCAGGCACAGGCGAAGGCATTACCGAGGTTACCGGTCGGCACAATGTAGCGGCCGCCCTCGCCCCGTTCATGTTGCAGATCGGTGCTGGTCTTGGCGTAGTAAACAGACTGTGGCAACAGCCGGCCGACATTGATGCTGTTGGCCGAACAGAGATTGAACCGCGCACTGATATCCGGATCGGCAAACAGTTCTTTGGCAATTCGCTGACAATCGTCGAACTCACCCTTCACCGCCAGCGAAATAATATTGTCGCCCCAGCAGGTCAGCTGGTGTTGCTGTCGGGGCGAGACCCGGCCGTCCGGAAACAGCACCACCACGCGGGTGCCCGGCTGCCGGTGACATGCCGCGGCGACCGCGCCGCCGGTGTCGCCGGAGGGTGCAAACACAATCGTGGCCGGTGCCGCATCAGGCTGTGGCGCGCGCCGCTGAATAATGCGTGACATGGTGGTCGCCAGAAAGCGCGCACCGAAATCCTTGAAGGCAGCGGTCGGGCCGTGAAACAGTTCCAGTACCGACAGCGCGTCAGGGGCGTTTTGCACGCCGCGTAGCGGCGCCGGGAAATTGAAGGCTTCCGTGCAAATGCTGTCGAGTTCTGCTGCCAGGGCCGAGCCGGCAAAAAAAGGTTGCAGCAACCGGGCGGCAAACTCGTTAATCGGTGCGTTAACCGGCAGCTCTCCGGCCTTGAATGTCGGCAGCTCAGTCGGCACATACAGACCGCCATCGGGCGCCGTACCGGCCATGATGGCTTGTTCCAGCGCTACCGGTTGCCCGCCGCGTGTGCTGACGAATTGCATGCTCAGCCCCGCGCACCCAGATAGCGTGCCAGCCGCAGCAAATCCGCAAACACACCGGCCGCCGTCACATCCGGGCCGGCACCGGGCCCCTGCACCACCAGCGGATTGTCGCTGTAGCGAGCCGAAACGAAGCGGACGATGTTGTCGGTCAGGTTTATATGTGCAAAGGAATGATCTGCGGACAACGCCTCGAGACGCACGGCCGCCCGACCGTCTTTGGACAGGCTGCCGACATAACGCAAGACCTGCCCTGCTTCGGTAGCGGCCTGATAGCGTTGCAACATGCCGTCGTCGTATGAATTCAACTGGTCAAGGAATTCCTCGATGCTGCCGCTTTCGAGTTCGGCCGGCACCAGGCTTTCAATTTCGATATCTGTTAGTTCCAGCTGCATACCCAGTTCGCGCGCGAGAATAATGAGCTTGCGCGCGACATCCATGCCCGATAAATCATCGCGCGGATCCGGTTCAGTGTAGCCGTTGTCGCGGGCTTCGCGCACGATTGCGGAAAACGTCTTGCTGCCGTCGAACACATTAAACAGATAGGCCAGAGTGCCGGAGAATATGCCCTCGATGCCAAGAATCTCGTCGCCGGTTTCCTTGAGATCACGCAGCGTGTGGATGACAGGCAGGCCCGCACCGCAACTGCTTTCGTAGAGAAAATGCGCGTTGCCGGCGCGGCGGCTGGAGCGCAACTGTTCGTAGTACGCCAGCGGCCCGCTCTGCGCCTTTTTATTGGCAGTAACCACATGCATGCCGGCCTCAAACCAGTCGGCGTAGCGCGCGGCAATGGCGTCGCTGGCAGTGCAGTCGACCATGACCTTGTGCGGCAGGTGCTCCGCGTTGACATGCGTTTCGAATCGGTCCCAGTCGAGCGCTTCGCCGTGCTGTTCCAGATCGTTACGCCAGTTATCGAGATCAACGCTGCGTTCGGCCAGCAACATGCGGCTGGAGGTAGCGATGCCGCGCACGCGGAAATCCAGGTTGAAATCTTTTTTCAGATGCCCGATTTGTGCGGCCATCTGCGCGAGCAGTGTCGAGCCAACGTTGCCCGGCCCGATCAGGCCTACTGACAGTGTCTCGGTGGACAGATAGAAACCAGCGTGTGCCGCCCGCAGTGCGCGGGTCGCGACATCGGCGCTGATCACCGCCGAAATATTGCGTTCCGACGAGCCCTGAGCGATCGCACGAATATTGATGCCGGCATTCGCCAGCGTACTGAAAAAACGCGAGGCAATGCCTGGCACGCCGGCCATGCCGTCGCCGACCACGGCAATAATGCTGCAGTCGGGCCGGATATCCACGCTCTGAATCTGGTTTTGTTCAAGTTCCACCGCAAAAGCCCGACGCACGACCGCATCCACCGGACCGGCCATGTCGCCGGGCACGGCAAAACAAATGGAATGTTCCGAGCTTGCCTGTGAGATCAGGATTACCGAAATACCCGCGGTGCGCAGGGCGCCGAACAACCGGTCAGCAGTGCCGGGCACACCGATCATACCGGTGCCTTCAAGGTTGCTGATCATTGAGCCGGTGTCTTCGGGGCGGAAGGTATTCTTTATATAAATGGGAATACCGTGCTGGACTGCCGGCGACATGGTCTGCGGATGAATCACTTTGGCGCCGAAATACGCCAGCTCCATGGCTTCGTTGTAGGTCAGTTCCGGAATAACGGCGGCTTCGGGCACGCGATTCGGGTCGGCGCTCATTACACCGCTGACATCCGTCCAGATAGTGATGCTGCCGGCCTTCAGCAGCGCCCCCATGATTGACGCACTGAAATCGCTGCCGTTGCGCCCCAGCGTGGTATGCAAACCTTCACTGTCGGTGGCAATGAAACCGGTGATGATTGCGATGGCTTGCTCGTCCTGCGGAAACTTGTCGGCGACCAGTTGCTGTGAGCGCTCCCACAGCACTGCCGGCCCGAGTTCGCCGTGCTCGACAACCAGAATCTCGCGCGCATCCACCCAGGATATTTGCCGTCCCAGCGGGTCCTGCGGGCGTTCCTGCCTGAGAAATGCGGCGAGCAGGCGGGTGGACCAGATTTCACCGTATCCGGCCACCACATCACGACTGCGTTGTGCCGCTGAACCAACCAGCGCCACAGCGTTAAGAATATCTGCGGTGTCGTTCAGGTCACGTTCGAATACGTCCAGCAGGGCCTGCCGCGCTGCTGTATCCCGCAACAGTTCCGCCGCGGTATCAGCGTAGCGCTGCCGAATGGCATCGATACCCGTCTGCAGTTCCTGCCGACCGCTTTCAGCTGCGGTGATCAGGGCCAGCAGACTGTTGGTCATGCCACCCATGGCGGAAACTACCACGGCCTGGCGCGGCCCGCTTTCAGCATGCAGCAAACGGGTAACCCTGCGGAAACATTCCGCATCGGCCACGCTGGTGCCGCCGAATTTGTGCACCGTCCAGTTGGATTTATTGTCTACCGCACTCACGTGTCTGTTCCTGCACGCCGTCTTAACAAATGCTGATTGGCCGGGCGGGACCACCGCTCCGGGGCGCGTATGATACCCGCAAGCTTTGCTACTTGCATGCAGTCCTGCGGGGGGCAACAATGCGCCCATGCACATGAATCCGGCACAATTCAGGGCTTGGGAAAACAAGGCCATCACCATTCTGGGGATGTCCGGCGTGGGCAAAACCACGCTGGCCAACCATGTGCCGAGTTCCAACTGGTTCCATTATTCGGGCGACTACCGTATCGGCACTCGCTACCTCGATGAGCCGATCATGGACAACATCAAGCAACAGGCGATGCAGGTGGGCTTTTTGCGCGATCTGCTGCGCAGTGATTCCATTTATATCGCCAACAACATCACCGTGCACAACCTGGAGCCGATCTCGTCGTTTCTCGGGCAGCTGGGTTCGCCCGACCTCGGCGGTCTGGAAATGGACGAGTTTCTGCGCCGGCAGAAACTGCATCGTGAAGCCGAAAACCGTGCCATGGTGGATGTCGCTTCGTTTATGGAAAAAGCGCGCAATATTTACGGCTACCAGCACTTTCTCAATGACACCGGTGGCAGCGTCTGCGAGATAAACAGTCCGGAGGCTGAAAAGGTGCTGGCCGACCATACCCTGGTGCTGTACATCCGTGCCGACGAGGACATGGAGCAGAAACTGATTGACCGGGCGCAAAGTGACCCCAAGCCGCTCTACTACAACGAAGAGTTTTTACGTAACAAGGTTGCTGAGTACCTCGCCGTCGAAAAGCTCGACAACAGCAACCAGATGGATCCCAAGGCTTTTGCCAAATGGATTTTTCCGGAGCTGGTCAGGCACCGCCGACCGCTGTATCAGTCGCTGGCCGATCAGTACGGCTATACCGTGAGCGCCAAGGAAGCCGAACAGGTTGGTTCCGAAAGTGATTTCCTGGATATGGTGGAAGAAGCCATCCGCCGCTCGGAGTAGCGCCATGCGTGTTGCCCTGTTGCTGCTGTTTGCGACCTTCGCTGCGCCGGCTTATGCCGAGCGTGAACCCAATCCTGTGCCCGGACATGTCAGCGCCGAAGCCAAGGCCTATCTGCAACAGGCGCGCCTCGGCCAGTTGCCCGCCCGTGACCATGACGCGCAGTACTACCCGCGCATGCGCAAGGCGCTGGGCGGCATGTTTTTGCGCACCGCCCGGCAGATCGATCCGGACTTCGTGCTTACCCGGCAAAGCTTCGACGGTGTGGATGCTTTCTGGGTAAACCGCCATGCAGCACCGCCGACAGGTCCTGTGATTATTTATCTGCATGGCGGCGGTCACGTGCTGGGCTCAGCACAACAAAATGTTGCCACGCCACTGCGGGTGACGCGGGAATCGGGCATAGCAGTGCTGTCGGTGGAATACCGGCTGGCGCCCGAACATCCGTTTCCCGCCGATGTTGACGATGCGCTGAAGGTATATCGCGGGTTGCTTAAGCAGGGTTTCAAGGCGACGCAGATCGGTGTATTCGGCGATTCGGCCGGCGGCGGACTGAGTGTCTCGATGGTGCTGGCAGCGCGCGCGGCCGGCCTGCCCCTGCCCGCCGCTGTTGCCGCCCTGTCACCGAGCGTGGATCACACCCGGCAGGGCGATACCCGGCATACGCTTGCGGACTTTGATCCGGTCATTCGTTTTGCCCCCGGAGTTTCCCCTTATATCGGCACTACACCGGCCAGCGACCCGTTGCTCTCGCCGGTATACGCCGATTTCACGGGCTTTCCGCCACTGCTGATTCAGGTTGGCAGTCGCGAAGTGCTGCTCAGTGATGCCTTTCGGCTGGCGCGCCAGGCACGCGCGGCCGGCACGGACGTGACCCTCGATGTGTGGGACGGTATGTGGCACGTCTGGCAGGACGTGCCCGGTCTGCCGGAAGCCGAGCAGGCCTGCGCCGAGTTGGGTGCGTTTTTCACGGCCCACCTGAGTGCTGCCGGTAACCCCCATGTGACCGCCAAGTGACTGCCGGATAAGGCAGTTTTTTCGGCAAATCGTGATCAATTTACTGTCAAAAGCGCGCCAGTCGGCTAGACTTGCCGGCCGGTTCAACTAACGCAGCACCATGACAGACGACGCTTCCAACAACGGCCCGCTCAAGGGCATTCGGGTTCTTGAACTCGGCCAGCTGATTGCCGGTCCGTTTACGGGTTCCTTTCTGGGTTATTACGGCGCGGAAGTGATCAAGGTCGAGCAACCCAATGTCGGTGATCCGTTGCGCAAGTGGCGCATGATGGACGGCGACACCTCGGTATGGTGGGCCGGCATGGCGCGCAATAAAAAATGCATCACCGCCAACCTGCGCACTCGCGAAGGGGCGGACGTTGTTCGCAAACTTGCCCAAGAATGTGACGTGCTGGTGGAAAACTTTCGCCCCGGCGCCATGGAGAAATGGGGCCTTGGCCCGGACGAACTGCGGGCAGCCAACCCGGGGCTCATCTACGCGCGCGTCTCCGGTTACGGTCAGGATGGGCCGAATTCTGCCAAACTTGGCTTTGCCTCAGTATGTGAGGGTTACGGTGGTTTTCGCTATCTGAACGGTTTTCCCGACCGGCCCCCGGTACGGCCGAATTTGAGCATGGGCGACACGCTGGCCGCGTTTCATGCGGTCATGGGCATACTGATGGCCCTGGTGCGCAAACAAAACGACCCTGAAGGCAAGGGCCAGGTCATTGACGTGGCGATTTATGAGGCGGTCTTCAATCTTATGGAATCGGTGGTCTCGGAATACGATCGCGGCGGTGAAATTCGCGAGTGCTCCGGTTCCACCCTGACCGGCATTGTGCCGACCAACACCTATCGTTGTTCGGACGGTAAGGACGTTATCATCGGCGCCAACGGCGACTCCATATTCAAACGTCTGTGCGACGCTATGGGCCGTCCGGACATGGGTGACGACCCGCGCTTTGCTGACAATGCCGGACGCGTCGAGCACGAACCGGAAATTGACGCGGTTATCGCGGCCTGGATGAAGACCATGACCAGCGATGAAGCCCTGGCGGTGCTGGAAAAAGCCGAGGTTCCTTCCGGACCGATTTACAGTGTCGCCGACATGTTTGCCGATGCGCACTATCGTGCCCGCGGCCTGTTCGAGACGGTGGAGTCGAACGGCAAACCGCTGACGGTTCCCGCGATGGTACCGAAGCTCAGCGATACGCCCGGTGCCACGCGCTGGCCCGGCCCGCGACTGGGCGCCCATAACCAGGAAATCCTTGGCGACCTGCTCGGCTACAGCGAAGCAGAAATCGCCGCCCTGCGCGAAGCCGGCGCAATCTGAAAACATTCGTCGCCTGAGCGGCCTGCTGTCCATGTAGAATATGTATCTACATGAATAACAAGAATGCCAAACTGCAGGCCGTGCCCGCTGCCGGGCGCCGCGACTGGCCGGTCACCTATGACATGCTGCCCTACCTGATGAACCGGGTAACCAGCCGGGTGAATCAGTTGTGGGTAAAAACCCTGCGCGAGCATGGTCTGACCATTGGCCGCTGGCAGGTATTGAGCGTGCTGTCGCGCTTTGACGGCAGTCGCATCGGCACCATCGCTGACCTGAGCGGCGGCGAACAGCCCGCCGTCAGCCGGGTTATTGATCAGATGGAACGCGACGGGCTGGTAGTGCGCCGCCCTTCCCTGCACGACAGTCGCGCGGTGGAAGTCTGGATCACCGACCGCGGCCGGGAAATCACTGCCGAACTGATGCCCGCGGCTGAAGCTTTTGTGGAGCGCATGTTCCGCAAGCTCAGCCCGACCG
>JAUIEY010000044.1 GCA_030429685.1 Gammaproteobacteria bacterium | reverse complement strand
GTCCCATGCCATCTGCAGGTCAATACAGACCTCCTGCCGGAGCTGCCGCTCCCAGTCCCAGCAACCGATGACTGTCTTAAAGCGCAACTCATCAACAAATACGATATCCATAAATATTCTCGCGGTCGCGTGGTGCTCAGCCGCCGGCCATGGCCGGCAGGCTTGCCAGTTCCCAGCGCGGTGTGGCCTGCACCTGCCCGCCCGACACATGTCCCGCCTGCAGGCGATGCAGTCCCGCCACTGCAACCATGGCACCGTTGTCAGTACACAGTTCGAAGCGCGGATAGAACACCTGTGCGCCGCGCGCCGCAGTGGCAAGTTGCAGTTCGGCCCGCAGACTGCGGTTGGCGCCAACACCACCGGCAACAATGAGCCGTTCACGGCCCGCCGCATCAAGGGCCCGCAGCGATTTTTTCACCAGCGTTTCCACCACGGCCTGTTCGAAATCTTTCGCTATGTCAGCACGGTCGGATTCGGTCAGGCCCGTGTCGCCGGCCTCCAGTTCCCGCACGGCCATCATCACCGCCGTCTTGAGCCCGCTGAAACTGAAATCCAGGCCGGGCTTTTTCAGCATCGGGCGCGGGAAATCGAACCGTCCGGCGCGACCCCGGGTCGCCAGTTCGGCCAGCGCGGCGCCGCCCGGGTAAGGCAGGCCGAGCAGCTTGGCAGTCTTGTCAAAAGCCTCGCCGGCAGCGTCGTCGAGGGTGTTGCCCAGCACGGTGTAGGCACCGGGGGCCGCCACGTCGATCAGCATGGTGTGGCCGCCGGACACCAGCAAAGCCACGAAGGGAAACTCCGGTGCCGGGTCTTCCAGCAGGGTGGCCAGCAGGTGCGCTTCCAGATGATGCACCGGTATAGCCGGAATACCCCAGCCGAAGGCCAGCCCCTCGGCCACCGTGGCACCCACGAGCAACGCGCCGATCAGCCCCGGCCCGGCGGTGTAGGCCACCCCGTCGAGGTCGGCCGGAATCAAGCCGGCCTCGTCCAGCGTGGCCTGGATCAGCGGCAGCAATTTGCGGACATGGTCGCGCGAGGCCAGTTCCGGCACCACCCCGCCATAGCGGGCATGCAGCTCAACCTGGCTGTAGACACGGTGGGCCAGCAGGCCCTGCGCCGCATCATAGACCGCCACACCGGTCTCGTCACAGCTGCTTTCTATCCCCAAAACCCTCAATATTCCGGCTCCCGTGCTTTGCAATCCGGCACTTGCGGGAGTATATTACGCGCCCTGCCGGCGGTTGCGCCGGTTTTTTTCGCTCCGTCGCCGGAGAAGGAACACCCGTTTTGCCCAGCGTTAAAGTCAGAGAAAACGAACATTTTGATGCAGCCCTGCGGCGCTTCAAACGCGCCTGCGAAAAGGCCGGCATCCTGTCAGAACTGCGCCGTCGCGAGTTCTACGAAAAGCCGACCCAGGAACGCAAGCGCAAGAAGGCTGCGGCCGTAAAACGCCAGCTCAAGAAAACCGCACGCGAAACCAACCGTCGTCAGCGGCTCTACTAAGCTTCATCAATTTTCGGACCGGTGCGACCGGTTCCAAGCGGACTCGGTTCTCGCTGCGGCGGTACCGGGTTTTTGCGTTTCTGGCCGGGCGATTTGCGACTTAAAGAAGCACCCAAGGAAGCCATGACCATGTCACTCAAAGAACAGATTAAATCCGACATGAAGACCGCCATGAAGGCGGGCGAAAAGGAGCGCCTTAGCGTGATCCGCATGCTGCTGGCCGCCATCCAGAGCCGCGAAATTGAAGAGCGTGGCGAGCTGAGCGATCAGGACGTGCTGGCCGTGGTGGAAAAGCTGGTTAAACAACGCAAGGACTCAGCCCGGCAGTTTGCCGATGCCGGCCGCGCCGACCGCGAAGCCGCCGAGTTGTCTGAAGCCGAGCTGCTGCAGGGCTACCTGCCGGCACAGCTGTCGGCAGCCGAAATAGCCGCGCTGGTTGATGAAGTCGTCACCGCTACCGGTGCCAGTGGCATGCAGGACATGGGCAAAGTCATGGGCGCCATCAAAGCCAAAGCGCAGGGCCGTGCCGACATGGGCGCACTGAGTGCGCTGGTCAAGGCCAGACTGTCTGCCTAGAATGCCGCATGGCAGGGCGCATACCTCAGGAATTTATTAACGACCTGGTTGACCGGGCCGATATCGTCGAAATCCTGTCGAACCGCATTCAGCTGAAAAAAGCCGGCCGCGAATACAAAGCCTGCTGCCCCTTCCACAACGAAAAAACCCCCTCCTTCACCGTCAGCCCCGACAAAGGCTTTTATCACTGTTTCGGCTGCGGCGCGCACGGCACCGTGGTGGGTTTTCTGATGGAACATGACCGGCTGGAATTCGTCGAAGCCATCGAGGAACTGGCCTCCTTTTACGGCCTGGAAGTACCGCGCGAAAACAGCCGCGGCAGCACCGCGCCGGTATCACCGAGCGCGCCGCTGCTGGAACTGCTCAGCCAGGCCGGCGAACTTTACCGCGAACAATTGCGGGAAACGCCGGCCGCCATTGATTACCTCAAACAACGCGGGCTTACCGGTCAGACCGCTGCGGATTTCGGCATCGGTTACGCACCGCCCGGCTGGGATTTTGTGCTGAAAAAACTCGGCGGCACGGATGACAAACGCGATGACCTGCTCAAGGCCGGACTGCTGACCCGCAATGAGGATGGTCGTATTTATGATCGCTTCCGCGGCCGCATCATGTTCCCTATTCGCGACAGCCGCGGGCGCGTGGTGGGTTTCGGCGGCCGGGTCACCGATGACGGCGAACCCAAGTACCTGAACTCGCCGGAAACCCCGGTTTTCCACAAGGGCCGCGAACTCTACGGCCTATATGAAGCACGGCAGATCGAGCGCAATCCCGAACGACTGCTGGTGGTGGAAGGCTACATGGACGTGGTGGCACTGGCCGAACATGGCATCAGCAATGCCGTTGCCACACTGGGCACAGCCACCACCGCGGAACATTTGCAGCGGCTGTTTCGCGTCACGCGTGAAATCGTATTTTGTTTTGACGGCGATGCTGCCGGCCGCAAGGCCGCCTGGCGCGCCCTGCAGATCAGCCTGCCGGAACTGCGCGACGGCCGGCAGGTGAAATTCCTGTTTCTGGCCGACGGCGAAGACCCCGACTCGGTGGTGCGTGCCGGCGGTGCGGCGGAATTTCAGGCCCGGCTGGCCGCCAGCCAGCCGCTGTCGGAATACCTGATCGAACATCTCAAGGAAGCCACTGACCTGAGCAGTCTCGACGGCCAGGCGCGCCTCGCGGAACTGGCACGACCGCTGATCAGCAGCATCCCCGAAGGCGTGTTCCGCGAACTGCTGCTCGACAAACTGGCGGGCGAAGTGGGTTTGAGCGCAGCCCGGCTCGGCGCACTGCTGACGGATAGCGCCGGTCGGGCCACGGCACCGGTGCGCCCGGCTGCGCCGGCTCGGCCCACGCAACCGACCGCGGCAGCCGCAACCGGCCGCAACCCGCTGATCCGCCGGGCCATTTGCCTGGTGTTACAACAACCGGCAGCCGCCAAGGGCCTGGAGCTGAAGGCCGGTCTGCGCGAGCTGCCGAACCCCGGGATTGCCCTGCTGATTGATCTGCTTGAAGCCGCGCAGGAAAACCCGGACATCAAGCCGGCGCGGCTGGCCGACGAGCAGGCCGCCCACCCGGACGGCGGCAGCCATCTGACCGCGCTGCTGCTGCAGGACCTGCACCTGGAACCGAGTTCTGACTGGAGCGCCGAACTGGCCGAGACCCTCGACGCCATCCTGCAGCAGGAGTTGCAAAAGCGCTTCCAGCGCCTCGCCCGCAAGGCCGCGAGCGGCCTGACGGAGGCGGAAAAGCAGGAAATGCGCGCATTGCAGCAGGAAATCGCCACGCTGCATAGCAACAAGTCCTGAGGCCCCGCCGCGCGGGGCTTTGGCAGCCACTGCCCGCGGTTGTCCGCGGGGAACTGTGCTGGTTTAAAATTTGTCGGATTTGTATAATTGAGCGTTTACGTATTCACCGAGGCCCTACGAGTGAAAGAAGCCAAAGCTGCCCCTGCCGCGAAAAACAGCGTTTCCCCCACCTCGCCAAATTCACAACTGAAGCTGCTGATTGCGCGCGGTAAGGAACAGGGTTACCTCACCTACACCGAGGTCAATGATCACCTGCCCAACGATATTGTCGATCCGGAACAGATCGAGGACATCGTTAACATGATCAATGACATGGGCATTACGGTCTATGAAAAAGCACCGGATGCCGATTCACTGGTCCTGTCCGACAACGCCGTAACGGATGACGATTCCGACAGCGAGGCTGAAGAAGCCATTGCCACCGTGGATGCCGAATTCGGCCGCACCACCGACCCGGTGCGCATGTACATGCGTGAAATGGGCACGGTCGAGCTGCTCACCCGCGAAGGCGAAATTCGTATCGCCAAACGTATAGAAGAAGGCCTGAACCAGGTGAAAGCCGCGCTGACCCTGTTCCCGCCCACTTTCGATCATCTGCTGGAAAGTTATGCCGCGGTCAAGGACGGTGAAGGCCGCCTGACCGACATCCTGACGGGCTTTATGGATCCGAACGCGCCGGACGAAATCGCCCAGCCGAACGCCAAGACGCAGGAAGAAAAGGACAAGGAAAAAGAAGAAGACACCGGTCCCGACCCGGTGGAAGTCGACAAGCGCATGAAGTCGCTGTCCCGCCGTCACAAGCGCATGCTGACCCTGGCGGAAAAAGAAGGCCGCAAATCGAAGCCCTTTAAAAACGCCCAGGTAAAGATCACTGCCGAGCTGGCCGAGTTTGTGCTGGCTCCCAAACTGTTCGACGCGCTGGGCAACAACCTGCGTTCGACCATCAAGGACATCCGCGATCTTGAAAAGCAGATTATGATTATCTGTGTGCGCGAAGCGGGCATGCTGCGCAAGGACTTTATTGCCAGCTTCCCGAAAAACGAGACCAACCTGAACTGGGTGGAAAAACATATCCGCGCCAAGCGCAAGTACTCGTCAATTCTGGCCAAGATGAAACCGGAAATTCTGCGTGCCCAGAAGAAGCTGGTGGCCATTGAAGAGATCACCGGCCTGAGCATCGCCGAAATCAAGGACATCAATCGCAAGATGTCGATTGGCGAAGCCAAGGCACGCCGCGCCAAGAAGGAAATGGTGGAAGCCAACCTGCGCCTGGTGATTTCCATCGCCAAGAAATACACCAACCGCGGCCTGCAGTTCCTGGATCTGATCCAGGAGGGCAACATCGGCCTGATGAAGGCGGTCGACAAGTTCGAATACCGGCGCGGTTACAAATTCTCGACCTATGCAACCTGGTGGATTCGCCAGGCCATTACCCGTTCCATCGCCGACCAGGCGCGCACCATCCGTATTCCGGTGCACATGATCGAGACCATTAACAAGCTGAATCGCATTTCGCGGCAGATGCTGCAGGAAATGGGCCGCGAACCGCTGCCGGAAGAACTTGCAGAACGCATGGAGATGTCGGAAGACAAAGTGCGCAAGGTGCTGAAGATCGCCAAGGAGCCGATCTCCATGGAGACACCTATCGGCGATGACGAAGATTCACACCTGGGTGACTTTATCGAGGACACCACCGTGTCGTCGCCGATTGATTCGGCCACCTCGTCCAGCCTCAAAGAGTCCACCGGACAAGTACTGGCCGGGCTGACCCCGCGCGAAGCCAAGGTGCTGCGCATGCGTTTCGGCATTGAGATGAACACCGACCATACGCTGGAAGAAGTCGGCAAGCAGTTCGACGTCACCCGCGAGCGGATCCGGCAGATCGAGGCCAAGGCACTGCGCAAGCTGCGCCATCCGTCACGCTCGGATCAGCTGCGGTCCTTCCTCGGCGAAGACTAAAGCGAGACCGTTTGCGTCACAAAGCAGCCGACTTGATCACCAGCATTTTTTCGATCGACATGTCGGCAATGGTGTGCGGGATGCCGCCCACGCCCAGCCCTGATTCGCGCAGCCCCGCAAACGGCATGCCGTCCACGCGGAAGGCGGTGTGGTCATTGACCATCACCGCCGACGCATCGAGGTTGGCGTAGGCATGCATGGCCGTATCCAGGCTGGCGGTAAATACCGCTGCCTGGAAAGACACCGGTAGTGAATTGGCCTGCGCAATGGCGGCGTCCAGATCGTCATAGGCGTACACGCACACAACCGGGCCGAACACTTCCAGCGTGCTGACTTTGGCCTCGGCGGGCGGGTTGAGCAATACCGTGGGCTGATAGCAACTGGCAGAAATTTTTTCGCCGCCGCACAACAGTTCGGCACCCGCGGCCACGGCTTCCGTCACCCACTCGTGCACGCGGTCGGTTTCAGCATGGCGGATCAGCGGGCCCAGATCAGTGTCCGGATCCAGCGGGTCACCCACTTTAAGTTTGCCGGCGGCATCCGCCAGTGAGCGGGCAAAGGCTACCGCCACCGAGCGGTGTGCAAACACCCGCTGCACCGACACGCACACCTGGCCCGAATGGTAGAAGCCACCCTTGGTGACCGCCGGCAAAGCCAGCTCCAGGTCGGCATCTGCCGCCAGCAGCAGCGGTGCCACACCGCCATGCTCCAGGGCGCAACGCGCACCCGGCGCAAGCTTGCTGCGCAACATCCAGCCCACCCGGGCCGAGCCGATGAAACTGAAAAACGCCACGCGCGCATCGGTTACCAGCGCCTCGGCGGCGCTGCGGTCGGCTGCTATTAATACCTGGCACCAGGCCTCCGGCAGCCCCGCCTCGTGCAGCACTCGCACAAAATTCAGACATGACAGCGGTGTGTCCTCGGCAGGCTTGACCACCACCGGGCAACCCGCTGCCACCGCGGCGGCAACCTGGTGCACGATAAGGTTCAGCGGATGATTAAAGGCACTTACCGCTACCACCACACCAATGGGCTCGCGGCGCGTAAATGCCACCCGTTCGGCGGACGCCGCCGTAGTACCCATCGGCACCACCTGACCCTGCTCGGAGCGAATGGTCTCGATGCAGATGCGCACCCCGTCAATGGCGCGGTCCACTTCCACCACCGTATCCCGCCAGGGCTTGCCGCCTTCCGCCGCCGCGTCACGGATCAGTTGTTCCTTGCGCTGTTCCATCAGGCCGGCGGCACGCTCCAGAATCGCCACGCGCTCATGCACCTCGAGCCACTCGCTGCGCGTGCGATACAGCTTGTGGGCGGTTGCCAGCGCATGGGCCGCATGCTCGACACCGCCGGTGGCCAGTTCTGCCAGGGGCGCGCCATCGTATGGCGCCGTGACGGTCAGACTGCCGGCAGCGGCAGGCGCACCGGGAATCAGTAAAGCGTGCTGTTCCAAGGATGACTCCTTAATGTCTTCTCAGGCGTTGTCGCCCGGGTTCATCAGTTCACCCAGACGCTGGGTCAGAATAATGTTTTCGCGGTAATCAATCGGCAGGGTTACCAGGCTCGGGCCCTGTTCATCGAGGGCGGCGCGCAGCGTGCTCTGCAGGTCACGCGAGTTGTTGACGCGGTGACCGTGCCAGCCGAACGCCGCGGCTAGCTGCAGCCAGTCGGGGTTGCTGAAAGCCAGGTCGGTGTGGCGGTCAAATTCGTTTTCCTGCTTCCAGGCGATCAGTCCGTAACCGCCGTCCTCCCAGACCAGCATCACGATGTTGACGCCGATGCGTGCCGCGGTTTCCATTTCCTGCACGTTCATCAGAAAACCGCCGTCACCGGCAATGCCGAGAATTTTGCGTTCCGGAAACACCAGGCCGGCGGCAATCGCCCCCGGCAGCGCGAAACCCATGGAGCAAAAACCGTTCGGGATCAGGCAGGTGTTGGGTTCGTGACAATGGTAGTGACGGGCAATCCACATTTTGTGGGCACCCACGTCCGACAGCAGAATATCGTCGCGGCCCAGCACCTCGCGGCAATCCCATAACACCTTCTGCGGCCGGATCAGCCCCTCGGTGTCATCGTCGGCATGCATGGCCAGTTCGGCGGACATCTTCCTGCGCATGTCGGCCTGGTTCTGCAAATCAAAGGACAGCGGCTCTTTAGCCAGCCGTTCGTTCAGTGCCCACAGCGTGTGTGCCAGGTCGCCGACCAGTTCCACTTCCGGGTGGTAGTCGGCATCAATTTCAGCCGGCAGAAAATCCGCATGGATGATGCGCTTGTCACCGTTCGGGTTCCACAGGTGCGGATGATACTCAACCATATCGAAACCGAGCGTGATCACCAGGTCAGCCTCGTCAATGACTTTAGTCGGCAGATCCTTGGACCCCAGCCCGATGGTATACAGGCAGTATTCCGAATCCATGTCCACGCAGCCCTTGGCCATAAAGGTGCTGAGCACACCGATGCCGGTGTGTTCGCAAAACAGCCGCAGCTGTTTGCTGGCGCGCCGACGGATGCAGCCGTTGCCGGCCAGAATCACCGGCCGTTTGGCGTCTCGCAGCATGGCAAATGCGCGATCGGTAATCTTGTCGTCCACCACCGAACGCCGGTAGCGGCGCGGCTCCAGCGGCGGCTCGCTGGTCTGCAGCTTGGCCACATCCTCGGGCAGTTCAATCAGCACCGCGCCGGGTTTTTCACCGCGCGCCAGCCGCACTGCCTTGCGCACAATTTCCGGGATGGTATCGGCATTGACCACCATGGTGGCCCACTTGGTAACCGGCTCGAACATGCCCACCACGTCCATGATCTGGTGCGACTCTTTGTGCAGGCGTTTGGTAGAGCCCTGCCCGGTCAGCACCAGCATGGGCGCGCGGTCCATGTTGGAATCGGCCACACCGGTAATGAGATTGGTCGCGCCCGGGCCGAGGGTGCCGAGGCAACCCGCCGGCTGGCCGGTCAGCCGGCCGTAGATTTCGGCCATGAAAGCCGCGCCCTGTTCGTGGCGTGTCAGGATGAACTTGATGGACGCCGACTGCTCCAGCGACATCATGAAATCGGCATTTTCCTCACCGGGCACACCAAAGATGTACTCGATGCCCTCTCTTTCCAGGCACTGGACGAACAGATCGGATGCTTTCAAGTTAACTCCTGTTAATTGATGCGACGGTTTAAAACGAACCCATGTCAGGCCACTTCGCGCGGCCGCGGCCGGATGTTCGGAAACACCTCATCCATGGGCTTGGACCGACCGTTGTTCTGCACGATGCGGCAGTGCTTGCGGGCCAGCTGGCGCGCCTCTTTAACGCCGCAGGAATGCGCAATGATGCCGACTTCTTTTTCCATGGTCTGCTGATAGCGGCGCACTCGTTCGGCCTTGTCGGCCGGCACCAGGCCGCGCTGCAAATCCTTGTCGTGGGTAGTGATGCCGGTCGGGCAGGTATTCTTGTTGCACTGCAGAGCCTGGATGCAGCCCAGTGCAAACATAAAGCCACGCGCCGAGGTGACAAAGTCCGCGCCGGCGCACAGCGCGGCGGCCACCGCGTCCGGCGTGACCGCCTTGCCGCTGGCAACAACTCTCACGCGTGAACGCAGATCATAGTGATTCAGCAGATCCACCAGCAACGGCAGGCTTTCGCGCAATGGCAGCCCGACGTTATCAATCAGCGGCTGCGGTGCCGCACCGGTGCCGCCGTCACCGGAATCCACGGTGATAAAGTCCGGGGCACTTTCAATACCGCGCTTGGTGACCTCGTCAAACAATTCGTGCAGCCAGCCGTACGCGCCAATGACCGCCTTGAAGCCCACCGGCTTACCCGTCACCCGCCGCACCCGCGCAATCATGTCGAGCAGGTCAGAGCCGTTGTGAATTTCCGGGTGGCCGTTCGGGCTGATGGAATCCTGCCCTTCAGGGATGCCGCGGATAGCGGCGATTTCCGACGTGACCTTGATGCCCGGCAGGATCCCGCCCTTGCCTGGTTTGGCGCCCTGGCTCATTTTGATTTCGAACATTTTGACCTGCTCGTGCGCCGCGACTTCAGCGAGCTTCTGGTCGCTCAGGTTGCCGAGATCATCGCGCACCCCATACTTGGCGGTACCGATCTGAAACACGATGTCAGCGCCGCCCTCAAGGTGCCATTCGGACAGACCGCCCTCGCCGGTATTCATCCAGCAGCCTGCCATGCGTGCACCGTTGGACAGTGCCAGCACCGCCGGCTTGGACAGGGCACCGTAGCTCATGCCGGAAATATGGAAGATGCGGTCGCTGGTATAAGGCTGCTCGCAGCCCTCGCCGATAGTCAGCGCCGAGATCGGCACCGCATCCTGATCCAGCGTGGGATACGGGCAGTTCACAAAAATAATGGTGCCGGTAGGCCGCAGGTCGCGGGTGGAACCAAACGCCACCGTGGTATCAACACCCTTGGCTGCCCGGTAGGCCCAGGAACGTTCCGCGCGGTTAAACGGCATTTCCTCGCGGTCCTGAGCAAAAAAGTACTGGCGGAAAAACTCGCCGAGGTGCTCGAACATGTAGCGGAATCGCCCGACCACCGGAAAATTGCGGCGAATAGCATGCTTGGTCTGGTTAACGTCAATAATGTAGAGCGCGATAACCCAGAGCACACCGATGCCGACCAGAAAAATAAACAGGTAGACAAACAGCTTGAGTATCTCTGACAAAAAACCGATGTCAGTCATGTCCATGCCGTGTTTCCTCGTTGCGGTATGATTTCATTCTGCGCGGCTGTTTCACATAAGACAAGAAGCCTAGTCGCTGTTGCCGCTGCGTGAAGCGCGCGCCCGGCGGCGCGCCTTACGTGCCTGCCGGAAGGTGATGGTGCGCCAGAACCGGCGCAGCAGCCTGAAACCGCTCTCGACCACGGTAGGGCGATACCAGCGGGCGTCATCCGGACTGATCGCGCTGTAATCATTGGCGTACTTCACCTTGATCCAGGCGTTGTAATCAAACCGCCGCAGCAGGCGGAACAGCAGGCCGTCCAGCAGCCCGTTATCGCGCATGACCGCGGTGCCGAAATCAATCACCACCGGCTGCTCGTCGGCAGTGACCAGCACATTGTCCTTGCGCTTGAGATCACCGTGTCCCACGCCGACCGCGTGAAAATCATGCAACACCTGCAGCAGCTGATCGTAGAAGGCATCCGGGTTACTGAGCGAATAGCGCGCGGTTTTCAGCGATTCGCCATCAATGTATTCCAGCAACAACCAGGTGTTGTCCAGGAACCCCGGCGAATGCGGCACGCCGGCGACATTTGCCATGCGCTCATAGACGCGCGCCTCCCGGCGCAGCATCAGGCGATGGAACCAGCCGGTAAACAGACCACCCGCAGCGGTTTTGACAACCAGCCGCACCGGCCGGTTGTTGAGAGTGTCCGCAAAAAGATAGGCAGAGCCCTGATAACCGGCGCTTAACAGCGCCGCTTCGCGTTGTGCGTCGTCGGCCAGCCAGCGGCGCAGTGATTGTTCGAGTTGCTCATCCATTGGCGGGCAGTTGCGCCCACAACCAGTAGAGCCAGAACAGCGAGTACACCACAATCACCGGTTCCCAGTTCACCTTCATGCTTTTCGCAAACGACCAGCCGGTGCCCTCACCGGTTTTAGGGATCAGGCTGCGGGGAATCAACGCCGGTGTGCGCGATGACCATTCCTGCCACGCATCGCCGAAAATTGTGTGCAGCTTGTTGTCTTCGTAGGAAATTGCCGGCGGATACCAGAACCACAGGAAGAATGCACCGACCAGCCACGGCCACCACTGACCGTTGGCCAGGCAGAAGCCGAGCAGCATGAGTGTGTTGCCGGTGTAGAGCGG